>CAXMQD010000452.1:0-7445 GCA_964194965.1 uncultured Acidimicrobiia bacterium
GCCCAGATCGCCGAGGATCTGGGTGCAGGTCGGCCCGGCCAGAATCCGGGTCAGGTCGAAAACGCGCAGGCCATGGAGTGGACCGGTCATCGTTGGAGCTCGCCTTTCGTGGGATTTAAGATTACCGGGCCGAAGATAGGCGAGCCGTGGGGCGCGCGGCAAGCCGGGTCGTGGCTCGGTTTGGTATTACCCGCGCCATTGCGCTACACCTGGGGCCGGCGGGCGGCTCGGCGCCCGCGCGACAGGGAGCCATGACCATGAAGATCTTCATCACCGGCGCCACCGGTTACATCGGCGGTTCGCTCGCCCAGCGGCTGCTCGCCGAGGGCCATCAGGTGACCGGCCTGGTGCGCTCGGAGGCGCGCGCGGCACAGGTGCGCGCGCGCGGCATCGAACCGGTCCTGGGCACCCTCGACGACAGCGAGGTCCTGGCCGCCGCCGCGGGCGCGGCCGAGGCCGTGATCGACGCCGCCAGCGCCGACCATCCGGCCTCGGCCGGCGCCCTGATATCGGCGCTCGAAGGCAGCGGCAAGACCCTGCTGCGGACCAGCGGTACCAGCATCGTCGGCACCCGCGCCGGCGGCGAATTGCTGGCGGATGTCTTCGACGAGGACACGCCGCTCACGCCCTCGCCGGCGCGCGTGACCCGGGTCGCCCTGGACCGGAAGGTCCGCGATGCGAGCGGCCTGCGCGCGGTCGTGATTGCGCCCAGCCTGATCTACGGACGCGGTCACGGGGTCAACCCGGACTCCATCCAGGTGCCCTGGCTGGTCGCGCTGGCCCAAAAGTCCGGCGTGCCCAAGCACATCGGCCCCGGCGCCAACGCCTGGTCCAACGTCCACATCGACGATTTGGTCGATCTCTATTTGTTGGCCTTGGAAAAGGCGCCAGCCGGGGCGTTTTATTTCGCCGAGAACGGCGAGAATTCCATGCGCGAGGTCTGCGCCGCGATCGGCCGCATGCTCGGCCAAGATGGCGAAACCCAATCCATGACCGTCGAGGAGGCCGCCGCGGAATGGGGCGAAGGCCCGGCCAACGACACCATGGGCTCCAACAGCCGGGTGCGCGCCGTTCGCGCCCGTAAGGAGCTCGGTTGGGCGCCCCACGCGCCGTCGCTTATCGAGGAAATCGAGCGCGGATGCTACGCGTAGGTGCTTGAGCGACTCAGGGGTCGCGCGCCGGCAGCATGCGTCTCAGCACGTCGACCCGGTCCATGATCCGGTGCTTGAGCGCGCCGGCCACGTGCAGGACCAGGAGCCCGAACAGCGCATAGAACAACAGCCGGTGGGTCAGCACCATGGCTTCTTTCAGGCCCTCGTCGCGCCCGGCGAGCGCGGGCAGCTCCAAGTTGCCGAACCACAGAACGGTTGCGCCGGCGGCCGAGGAGCCGATCCAGCCGACGATCGGCATGGCCAGCATGACCGCGTAGAAAGCGCCCTGAACCAGCCGCGCCAGGCGCCAAGTGCCCGGTCCCACCCCCGCGGGGGGCGCCGGTGTGGGATTGGTCCAACACCACAGCAGGCGCAGCAGCACCACCAGCAAGATCGTGATCCCGAAGGCCCGGTGCAGGGCATAGACCGCCTCGGTCTCCGGCCCCTTGGGCAGGTCGTTCATGTAAAGCCCGAGCCAGGCGTTGCCGAACAGGAAGACGAAGGTCAACCAATGCAAGATTTTGGCGACGGCGCCGTAGCTTTCGGAGGTGTTCCGCCACATGGCGCCATCCTGTCCCGCATGTCGCCCCGTTGGCAAGGCGGCGGCGCGCTTCAATGATCGCGCTTGACTAAAACGCCGCAGGAATTACCCTTCCGAATTCGCGCAACCAAGCGAGACGGCGACCAGCATCCCAAGAAGCGCCGAATGGCGGATCGGGAACGGACCGCAATGTTCTTCCCGATCTTGAAGTCTCGTCCCGTCGGTCTCTCGGAGAAAAACAAGGAGCAACCCAATGTCGACATCCGAATCCTCCGTCAACAATGGCGTCAACGTAGAAGCCCTGCTCGGCGCCCGCGAGGCACTGACCGAAACGCCCGAGGGCGCCAAGTTCCAGTGGCGGGCGACCTGCGAGTGGAAAAACGGCACCCACAGTCACTCGACCGTCGAAGGTTTCTTCGGCCTCGGCGAGGAGCAAAACCATAAGACTACGTTCAAGTTTGATGCCGACCACCCGGAAATCTTCGCGTCCGAGGACAAAGGCGCCACGCCGGTCGAGTACATCCTGGTCGGCCTGGCCAGCTGCCTGACCGCCGGCATCGCCGCGGTCGCCCAGCACCGCGAGATCCAGTTGCGCTCGGTCACGGCAACGCTCGAGGCCGGGATGGATATCCAGGGCATCCTCGGCATCGACAGCGACGTGCGCAACGGCTTCGACGGCATCAAGGTTAGCTACAAGATCGACGCCGACGCGACCTCCGACGAGCTCAAGGCCCTGGTCGCCCAGTCGCAGAAGCGCTCTGCCGTCTACGATATCGTCACCAACCCGACGAACGTCACCGTCGAGGTGAACTAGCCCGCCAAGCAGTCAGGGAGCGGGTCCTATTCGAACGACCACGACCGTCGTCATTGGCGCCGGACACGCCGGGCTGGCCATGAGCCACTGCCTCGCCGAACGCGCGATCGACCATGTGGTGATCGAACGCGGCGAGGTCGCCAACTCGTGGAAGACCGAGCGTTGGGACTCGCTCCGGCTGCTGACGCCCAACTGGCAGAGCCGGCTGCCCGGTTTCGGTTATCGGGGCGACGATCCGGACGGCTATCGGAACATGCCCGAAACCATCCGGTTTCTCGACGACTACGCCGAGGCTATCTCGGCCCCGGTCGAGACCCACACCGCGGTGACTTCGGTGCGCGGCGATAACGGCGGATACCGGGTGACCACCGAGGCGGGTGACTGGCAGGCCAAGACAGTGGTACTGGCCAACGGAGCCTGCTGCATCCCACGTGTGCCCGCGGTGGCCGAGGCGGTGCCCTCCGGTTTCGCCATGCTCACCTCGAAAGAGTACCGAAATCCAGCGCAGCTCGAAGAGGGCGGCGTGATGGTGGTCGGCGCCTCGGCGACCGGAACCCAGCTCGCCGACGAGATCCACCGCTCGGGCCGCCCGGTGACGCTGGCCGTGGGCGAGCACATCCGGGCACCCCGGGTTTACCGCGGCCGGGATCTGGAGTGGTGGATGGACGCGGCCGGCGTGCTCGACGAGCGCTACGACGCGCTCGACGACATCGACCGGGCGCGTAAGGTGCCGTCCCTGCAACTGACCGGCTCGGATGCGCGCGCGACCCTCGATCTCAACGCGCTCACCGGAATTGGCGTGAAGTTGGTGGGCCGTCTCGCCGGCATCAACGACGGCAAGGCCCAGTTCTCGGGTTCGCTGCGCAATCTCTGCGCCATGTCCGATCTCAAGATGGGCCGGCTGCTCGACCTCATCGACGAGTGGGCAACCGAAAACGGTCTCGACGGCAACGTCGAACCCCCGCACCGCCTGCCCCCGACCGAGATCGAAGATTCGCCGCCGCTCGGCATGGACCTCAACAAGGGCGAGATTCGGACGGTCCTCTGGGCGACCGGCTACCGCCCCGACTATTCCTGGCTCGAGGTGCCGGTGTTCGATCGCAAGGGACAAGTCCGCCACGACGGCGGGATCGTCGAGTCCCCGGGCATGTACCTTATGGGATTGCAGTTCTTGCGCCGCCGCAAGTCCGCCCTCATCGACGGCGCCGGCGACGACGCCCGTGACCTCAGCGCGCATCTGGTGTCCTACCTCGACGGAAAAGTTTCCGCCGGATAGCGCCCTACCGTCGCATCGGCTATTCCGGCTGCTGCGCGTTTCCCTTTATGATTTTAAAGTCCATCAGCGCGGATTTCGCTGTGTCCCGAATTACGTGGTCCGGTGACTCAGCGGCAAGTTTCAAGCTGGCCAATCCGTCTTCGCCCAATTCCGTCAGTATGCTGCCCGCCAGGGTCCGCAGCACGCCTCTTTCATCACCCAGCATTCCGCCAACACCGGGATATCCTCCCGGCTGACTTCGGACATGACGGCCTCGACCGTGGATCGATTGAAGGACCAGGTAAAATGCGCGCTGAAGTGAAGATTGCGCCGGGCAGTACAGGCAATCTCGTCATACCGGGATTTTTTCGGACAGAATCCGTATTTCGGCCAGACCTCGTAAAGAATCAACCCCGCCACCGACAGGATCAGCAGCATACCCGCGATCGGGCCGATTCGTTTCATGGCGCCATGCGCGGCTGCGCCCCTAGTGTTTGCCCACCAGCAGAATATCCGTCGCTTCGGTGGTGGCGAGGGTGAGCGCGCGCATGTCTTCGGGCTCGAGGTTGTGCAGTTTGGTCTTGCCGGTGCAGCGCGCCATCATCGAGGCTTCGCCGCAGCTCGCCTTGACGATATTCGCGATGGCGGCGCCGCGTTCTTCGGTGCTGTGGTCGGGGGCGAAGCGCAGTGACGGCCCCTCCCCGATCTGGCCGCCCGCGGCCAACGCCGCCGGCACGCCGAGCACCACCGCCTTGCAGCCGAACGCGATCACCTTGGCGGCATCGGTGCCGGAGCGGATGCCGCCGAAGTAGACCAGATCGATTTCCTCCTCCCGGTCGAGGCGGCGCAGGATCCGAATGGCATCGCGCAGCATGGTCAGGTCCGGCGCGCCGGCCAGTTCCGCCCAGGGCGTGCCCAGGCGTCCGGTGCCATCGAGCAGCAACATGTCGAAGCCGTGTTCGAGGCCGTGGGGAATCGCTTGCTCCAGCGCCGCCGGCGACGAGACCGCGAGACCCAGCGCCTGGTTGTCGTGCAGGCGCGCGGACTTGGGGGCCTCAAAACTATGACCGAGCGAGAAAATCAGCGCATCGGCGTCGGCGCTCGGCGCGATCTGGCCGGGCACCACCAGTTGCAGCCAGCGCGCCCCATCGCCGATCGGCTTGACTCCCAAGTAGCCGGCCCCGGCCTCGATCAGGCCCCGGGCCACGCCGCGGCGCACGTCGTCGGGCGCGTCGTCGAAGCCGGTCACGAAGAACGGCTGGGCCAACTCCATGGCCCCGATTTCGGTGCCGATGTGGCAGGCCTCGCGGTAGGGGTCGATGACCAGGCGCGAGAGGTTGGCGGGCAGAAACACCAAGTCGTCCAAGGTCGCCGGGCGGCCTTGCGGAAAGGGATTGTCGCGCGGGCTCAGGCGCTTCTCGAGCATCGCCTTGAGGCGGACATGGTCGCCCGGTTCGACCCGGGCCATGGCGAAGATGTCCTCGCGGCTGTGCACCGAGTAGTCGGCCGAACCGGTCTCGGCGTCGCAGCGGTAACAGCGCGCCGCTTCGTTGCGGGCGGAGGCCGCATCGTAGGTCGATTCGATCTCCGGGAACTCCACTGGCTTCTCGCCGACGCCGAAGAACTCGGGTTCGTGCAGCGCCAGCACCTCCCACTTGTTGTCCTGGGCGACACGCACCTGGCGGGTGCGGTGCGGCGTGCGGTAGGGCATGGGGCTCTCGCGGCCCTCGAGAAAGGCCTTCATGTAGTAGGCCGCGCGCTGGCCGTGGCTCATGGCCATGACGATGGTCGAGCCGCCGAAGGCGCCGTCGCCGGCGGCAAAGACCTTGGGGTCCGCGGTGCGCATGCCGTCGAAGGCGGTTTTGACCCGGTCATTGGCCATCAGGCCGCGGCTTTCCAGATCCTCGCAGGCGGTGTACTGGCCGACCGCGGCGATCACCATGCCGCAGGCGATGTCGTGCTCGGTGCCGGCGACGTCGACCGGCCGGCGGCGGCCGTCGGCGTCGGGCGCGCCGGGCTCGGTCGAAATGCAGCGCAGGGCCAGACCGTTCCCTGCCTTCTCGACTGCGACCTGGCGGGTGTTATAAATGAACTCGATGCCCTCTTTGACCGCGCCCTCGAGTTCGACCTTACGCGCCGGAATTTCCTCGGGCCCGCGCCGGTAGATCACCTTCACGGTCTTGCAGCCGGGCAGGCGCAGGGCGGCGCGGCAGGCGTCCATGGCGACGTCACCGCCGCCGATCACGACCACGGTCTCGGGCATCTCGGGGCGCTCGCCGTCGTTGACCCGGCGCAGAAACTCGACCCCGTCGATGACCCGGTCATCGTCCTCGCCGGGCACGCCCATGTCCTTGCCCCACCAAGCGCCGAGGGTCAGCAGCACCGCGTCGTGGCGTGCCTTGAGCTCGTCGAGGGTCACGTCGCGGCCGAGCGCCGTGTTCAGGTGCACGCGCAGGCCCGGGCAGCGCTGTTGCAACCGCGTAATGTCTTCGTCGATGATTCCGGGCGGCAGGCGGAACGCCGGGATGCCCCAGATCATCATGCCGCCGATCTTGCCGGTCATCTCGTAGACGTGGACCTCGAAACCGGCGACCGCGAGATCGTGGGCCGCGACCATGCCGGCCGGGCCGGCGCCGACGATGCCGATGGTTTGCTTGCGGGTAACCGGCATGGCCGGCGGGTCGTAATCGTGGCCGACTTTGTCCATGACGAAACGCTTGAGATTGCGAATCTGCACGGTGCCGTCGCTGGCCGTGCGCCGGCAGGCCGGCTCGCAGGGTGCGTCGCAGACCCGGCCGCAGATCGACGAGAACGGATTGGTCGCGGTGATCGCCTCGAAGGCCTCGGCGAATTTCCCCTCCCAGATATAGGCGATGTAGGACGGCGCGTCGGTGCCGACCGGACAGGCGACCTGACACGGCGCCGGCACGAAGTGCAGGTCGCCGGTGTCGTCCGCCAGCTCCTCGGAGTCCAACTCTTCCGTCGTACCTTGGAATTTCATCTCAGCCTACCTTGCCGAGCAGCTCGGCCTCCCGGACGCCGTATTCGGGCGCGTAGGGCAAGCCAGTGATCTCGGCCGCCTCCGGGGTCAGCGCCACCAAATCCTCGCGGCCCAATTGTTTCATGTCGTCGTAACCCATGGCGTGAGTCAGCGCCGCCATCTGCCAGCGCACGGTTTCCAGGAAGCGGTGGATGTTCTGGGCCTCGACCTGGGGCTTGTAGCGCGCCTCGTGCTCGCGGTCCTGGGTCGCGATCCCGGTCACGCACTGACCGACGTGGCACTGCATGCAGGCGATACAGCAGCCGGCGACGATCGCCGCGGTGCCCATGGCGGCCGCGTCCGCGCCCAGGCACAGCGCCTTGACCGCGTCGACCCCATCGCGGATGCCGCCCATCAGGACGATCTCCATCTTGTCGCGGCACCCGATGCTCTCCAGCGCGTTCAGCGCCTCGACGATGGCGGCGATGGTCGGGATGCCGACGTATTCCATGACCTCGGCGCCGCCGGCGCCGGTCGAGCCTTGCATGCCGTCGAGCTCGACGAAGTCGAAGCCGTCCTTGACCGCGATCTTGATGTCGTCGTGGATCCGCCCGGCGCCCAATTTCACGCTGACCGGCAGCTTATAGCCGGTCGCCTCGCGCAATTCCTCGACCTTGATGACCAGATCGTCGGCGCCCAGGATA
>CAXMQD010000453.1:0-1616 GCA_964194965.1 uncultured Acidimicrobiia bacterium
CTAGCGGCTGGGGCATGCTCGAACAGGGAGGTATCCTCCAGTTCTGTCTGGCGGCGTAAGAACCGTTCCGCAGCCTTTGCGAGCGAGCCTTTGAGCCTCGATCCCTGGGCTTGCTTGAGCAGGGCGCGGACCCCGGCCGCACCGCCGCGCACCACCGGCGCCAACATCCAACTTCGGCATCGCACCTTGCGATTCCGGTTTTCGGTCGCCGCTCATTGGCGACAATCGTGGTCACGGCAGCGCCTGCAACGCCGCCGAAAAGCCCGTGAGCGAGATTTGAACTACCAACTCCTGGCCGGCGCCGTTCTGGAAACTCACATATCCGGCCAGTCCGGCCTTGAGGCTCTTGAGAAGATCGTCTTCCAGGAGTACCCGGACCTGACAACTCTTGGGATCGCATGACTCGAAGGGGTAGGCGCGAATTGCTTGTTCATCGATCCGAATTCCGAGACCCGGCGGCAGGCGCACGCCGTTTGGCACGAAGATCACCGCGCCCAAGATTTTCTCCGGGCCGAACCGTCCGACCCGGAACTGAAGCACCTGCTTGCCGCTATCCCGGGCGAAGGCCTGCAGGGAGATGTGGCAGGTCTGTAGTTGGGTCGCCGGCTCCGGCCGGCACCGCAGGGCCCAGTCCTCGAACTGCTGGGTTTCGGTTTCTGCGCTGTCCTGGTCCGCCGCGCTTTGGGCGGCCAACGGCGTCGGAGTGGCGGCGAGCCCGATGCAAAGCACCGCAACCAGCCAAAGCCATGCCCGCTTGGGCCTCGATTCGTTTCCCATCAGCCGAGCTTATAGCAACCGCGCCGCACCCAGGCCATGGCTTTTCGTCGCGCGAAATCGGATCGCACGGGCGATGCTTTATCCAAGACCTGAAAAGGGTGGGCGCGGGAAAAAAGGGTTTAGAAACTAAACAGTTTGGCGTTTCTCGATCGCGCCTCTCTCCCGGCCTCGGAAATAAATTCCGAGTTGACTAAATCAACTGGGGCCTGGGCGCGGCGGGCGTCAAGTGAGGGGTAATGCCACATGTGGCATTAGTCCCGATCCGCGACTAACGAAGCATGTTTCGCCGCGATTGGTAGAACCGGGAAGGACTCGCCCTCCCGGCCCCGCCGTGGTTCCATCGGAGTGTCAGCAATCAATGGAGGCGGAGATGGCCGACGACGCCTACGCATTAGAGACAGAAATGATCGAGATCTCGGAGCAAATCAGGAACCGCCGGCTTAAACTGGAGGAACAGCCTTCGGATATGAGCGAAAATAATCAGCTACAAGATGAACTCGCAGAACTTATTGAGAAGCGCAAACAATTGAAGGAACGTTGGAAGAAAGCGCTCACAGGACAAAGCCCCGAGCAGTAGCCCCTAAGTCCGGCCCACGGCGCGCTCCGCGCTATGGGCGCCGCTCAGGACTCGCCACAGCGCGATCTCGTCTCCGGGGGCACTTGGGAGTCATCCGGCCGGAGATCGCGCCTGGCGGCCTCCGCGCGGCGCCTGGCACAGGTTTTATTGAACAATCTCTACAATCTGTGATAACTTTGATGTCGGTTATGCCACCTTGAATTAGCCAGTCTATTTCATGGCAGTGGCTGAGCTGCGATTTTAACCGCTGAGCGCTTCGTTG
>CAXMQD010000454.1:0-7375 GCA_964194965.1 uncultured Acidimicrobiia bacterium
CACCTTCGTGCCGCGCGGCGCGGTCTATCTCACCACGGTCGGCTACGGCACCGGCGCGCTGCTCGGCCGCGGCATCAAACGCGTGCGCGACGTGTTCTGGCTCGAGGAACTCGGCATCGCCCAGGCGCTCTGGGTCTTCGAGGTCGAAAACTTCGGCCCCTTCCTGGTCGAAAGCGACGTCCAGGGGAACAGCCTATTCGAGCAAAACAATCGCGCCTTGGCCGCCCGCATAGACGCCCTCTACGAAAACCTAAAACCCCCCGCGCTCCACCGCTACGGCGAAACCGACGATAGGAAGGATGAGTTGATTTAGGGGGGGGTCGTAGAGACGGCACATGACTGAAGGTTTCCGTAGCTATGCCCGCGCGCATTCCCTCTCGTAGTGCCGATCTAAGGCATCACTTCGTGCAAGGTGCTACGTGGCTTCAGGAGAGTGACCACGGCACAAATACCGCTGCGCTTTCATACGCTGCCTTCGAGTTCCGTCTGACAATCGAACGGCTCGCCCTCCACTACTGGAGGCAGCTATTGGAGCGAAGACCCGAACGGGAAGACTTCCGTGACATCCGTTCTTTCAAAAGGATCGAACAACGAATTTATGCGCTCGGCGGTCATCAGAGAGAAATCAATGGGCATTTCGAGTTTATGCGAATTGTAACGAATATGCTTGAGATCAAGGGCGATCTTACAACGCCAGATTTGGGGCAACTCGCAAATCATTGGCACAGTTGCAGCGAGCTATGCCATATCAGCTGGACGCTTTCTTGTGGTGTTCCACAGATGCAAGTCGCCGCACTGGAATCCCTGAAAAGCGTCGAAAAATTCATCACTGAACAAATTGGTGGGCTGGCATCGTGGCCAATAATTCACGACCCCGCCTTCGCCGATCTGAGAGATCGCTATGTTGCGGGGAAAATTACTCCGGGAGATATAGAGGCGTATCTCAAGACAGTAGGTTTGTGGACTCGGATTGAGTACAAGGATGGTCGTCCTTCTGAATTTGTCGGGAAAGCAATCGCGCCGAATGAGAAACCTAACTCAGAGCGATAGGCAAATAATTGACCCCCCTCACTCCGGCCAGCTCTCCTCGCGCCAGTCCCGGGCGCCGTGGATGACGCGCAGGATCGTGACGGTCTCATGGTCCTTGGGTTCATCGCCAAGGGCATAGGCGACGATGTAGGGCATGCCGCGCACTACTTTTTCATAGGTGCCGGACACCCGGCCTTGGCGTCCGGTGGGCGTGGCCGCGAGCGTCTGAATGGTTCGGTCGATACGGACAGCGACGTTGCGGGCGGCGGCGGGATCGTCCTGCGCGATATAACCGACGATGCCGCGAAAATCATCGTGGGCGTGCTTCGACCAGACGACCCGCCTCACCGCTGGCGTCTCGTTGGTTTTGCTTTTTTAATTGTGGTGTCAATGTCGGCCATGACCTCTTCGTGGGGAACCACCCGCCCGGCCTTCATATCGTCGAGGCCGCGCTCTATGCCCGCGACGATTTCGAGTTCGCGCTCGACATAGCCGCCGATGGCTTCCCCGGCGAGGAAGGACTTGGTGCGGTGGGTCTGCTCGGCAAGTTTGCCGAGTCGGGCCTTGAGTTCCGGGCTTAGCCGGACGGACAAGGTCGTGCTGGCCATGTTGTCAGCTCCTATTTGTGTGCTGGTGTGTACACGATAACACAACATGATATCTGTGACAGTAATTAGTTTTCGCGTTCAGGGAATATTATCGGCACGGCTGTCGCATGCCACCCGCCGCCCGTTGGCGCGCGCCTCGCGCCGCTTCCGCCCGGCCCCCTCTCACCCGGGCTTCTCCACCACGATAATCGGCTCGCTCTTACAACGCCCTTCGCATTCGGCCACCGATTCTTTGACCAGGGCCGGTTTCATGTCCATGCCGTGTTTCAGCCATGTTGGAAATTCCCCATTTTAACCGGCAAGTTCCTGACAGGCTTCAAGTTTCGTGCGATAGCCGCTAGTCTGCGCCGCCATTGGTTACGAATTCGGCGAGGGAGAATACTCACGTGTTTGCCGTAGACCGGCCCGAGTCCCTGGGCTTCGATGCCGCGCGTCTGGGGCGCATTCGGGGCTGGATGGAAGGTTACGTGGCGGGCGGCCGCTACCCCTTCGCCGGCACGGTGATCGCGCGGCGCGGGGAGATCGCCTACTGCGACTACCTCGGCAACCGCGACGTGGAGGCGGGGGCGCCCTACGCGCTTGACACCATTGTGCGCATCTACTCCATGACCAAGCCGGTCACCACGGTGGCGGCGCTGATGCTCTACGAGGAGGGGCGGCTGCGCCTGGACGACCCGCTCGCGGCCTTCCTGCCCGAGTTCGCCGAGCCCCGGGTGCTGCGCGACGGCGCGCGCCACCTCGATCAGGTCGCGCCGGCGCGCGAGACGCTCACCCTGCACCATCTGCTGACCCATACCTCGGGGCTGGTCTATGGCTCCCAGGGCGGGCTCTTGGGCGAGGCCTACAAGGCGCGCGGGGTCAGCTTCGGCCCGGCGGGGGGCGGGCTCGCCGCCAACGTGAAACGCCTGAGTAGTCTGCCACTACTGTTCGAGCCGGGCCGGCGTTGGAACTACGGCGTCTCCACCGACGTGTTGGGCCGGGTCGTCGAGGTGGTCTCGGGCCAAACCCTCGACGCGTTCTTCCGCGAACGCATCCTGGAGCCACTCGCCATGGCCGACACCGGCTTCGAGGTCGCGGCGGAAAACCTCGGTCGCCTGGCCAAGCTCTACGGTCCTGGTGGCGAGGGCGCCATGGTCCAGCGCGACGGCAATGCGGACAGTGAGTTCCGCGCCGGCCGGGTCGATACCTTCTCCGGCGGCGGCGGGCTGCTGTCGACCGCCGGCGATTATTTACGCTTCGCCGAGATGCTGCGCCGGGGTGGGGAATCCGGTGGCGCCCGCCTGCTCGGCCCGCGCACGGTGGCGCTGATGACCGCCAACCACCTGCCCGGCACCATCGCCGAACTCGGGCCCACGCCTTGGACCGAGGCCTCGTTCGAGGGCCTCGGCTTTGGGCTCGGCGTCTCGGTCATGGGCCAGCCTGCGCGGGCGCGGCTCTCGGGCAGCCCCGGCGACTATGGTTGGGGCGGGGTCGCGAGCACGGTGTTCTGGGTCGATCCCCTCGAGGACATGACCGTGCTGTTCCTGACCCAGCTCTCGCCGTCTCACAGTTACCCCAACCGCAAGGAACTGCGCGCGTTGGTCTACCAGGCGCTGGTCGATTGAGGGCGGCTGGGCCTAATCCGCCGGCGGGAATTCGCCCTAGGCCGTGTTTCAACAAACGAGATTTGGTGTAAGGCCAGCTGTTTCTGTCAAGTGTGGCTTGTCGCTCCTCCACGACCGGCCTATCATTTTGCGACGCACTTCCCGCGCCAATCGCGGAGGGGAGAGATGCGACGATTCGCTCATGTACCCTGTTTGCGCTTCGGATCGGCGATGCCTCGGGCGGCATGGCGCCGACGAGGACGATGGAATTTCCTGCTCCGCCGATGTTTCGTCGCCGCTTGCGCCTGCTTTTCATCTCCCGGCTATGGTGTGGCGGCGGAACGTACCGTTGACTTGGAACTGGTGCTGGCGGTCGATATCTCCGAAAGCATGGACATGGAGGAGGCCGCGTTGCAACGCCAAGGCTTCATCCGCGCTTTTCGGCATCGAAATGTGATCGATGCGATCCAGCGGGGCCGGCTCGGGCGCATCGCTGTCACCTACGTCGAGTGGGGCAGCGAACAATACCAGATAACACGGGTCGATTGGACCGAGGTCGCAGACGCCAGCAGCGCCGCCGCTTTCGCCAAGGCGATCGAGAGATCCAGCGCAATTCTTGTGTCATACACTTCGATCAGCGGCGCAATCGCATTTGGGGCCCAAAGCTTCGAGGGCAACGGCTTCCGCGGCGAGCGGCGAATCATCGATATCTCCGGCGATGGCCCCAACAACATGGGCGCCTCTGTGAACGTTGCCCGCGACCGCGCGGTGGCAGACGGCATCACCATCAATGGTTTGCCAATTATCAACGACCGCCCCAATATTTATGGATACCCGCTGATGCCCGATCTGGACCTCTATTACGAGGACTGCGTCATCGGCGGTCCCGGCGCATTCATCGTCGTCGCCGATGGGTTCAAGGACTTCGCCCGCGCCATTCTTCGTAAATTGGTGACCGAGATCGCCGGTCGAGCGTCCCCGTTTCATCTCCTGCGGCTCGCCGCCGCCAGGCCCCGTCCGCCCTGCAACGCGGGAGAGGTCCAGCATCAGAGATGGCTCGAGAAATGGCTTAAAAGCTATCGACCGCCGGTTCCTCTATACGATTTCTGATGATCCCTTCGTCAACCTGTACAGCCAATGGAGATTACTCTACGGGTGACCATGGGGTCTGGATTGATGGCCGCCGCTCCCGGTGCAGGCTGACCTAGTCGCCGGAATTTATCGGCACCGCGCCGGTGACATACCAAGCCGTCGGAGCCACCGTGGTTTGTTCATTACCCCATTGACGGGACGGTCGAGCTGACACTATCCCGCGAGCTCATGCGCTCCATCCATGCCGAGAGGGCCGGTGCCTTGCTTAGTAGCGCCTGACCTTCTGGGATTTGACCGGTATAGTGAATGATCGGCACGACATGGAAATCCGCCAAGGACGCCGCGTCGCCGCCAAAATAGTCCTGCCCGGTTACCATGCCATTCAATATGGAAATGGCTCGTTCGCTATCTTCTTGGGCGCCTTCGATCACCGATTCATCTGTCGTGCCACCCAACATGGGTACCACCGCGCGCGGAATGAAAGTGCGGGTGATCAGCGCGTTGTAGGCATAGTTATCCACGACGTTGATGGTCTGAATGGCTTTCGCACGTGTTGCCGGTTGCTCCGACAACAAGGCGGGGCCATCGAATGCGGTATTGATGTAGGTCATGATCGCGGGTGTCTCGTATAGCTTGAGATCACCGTGCTCAAGAACCGGCACCTTCATGAATGGATGCAGGTTCTCGTATCCGTCGGGCCAACCTTCTAGGAAGTTGATTTCGTGCAGGTCATACGCGACCTCTTTTTCGGCAAGCGTGATGCGAACCGAACGGACATAGGTGCTGAAACCGGGTCCATGAAGAGTAGGATTTGACATTGTCGGGCCTCCCTTTGCGACGAACCTAGATTTTCTTTGCTGGCCGAAAGTATAGGAGCCCGAGTGTTTTCAGGCAATCGTGACCGGCGCCCCCCGGTCTACCGCGCCGCCCGATCTACCGCGCCGCCCGATCTACCGCGCCGCCCGATCTATCGCGCCGCCCGATCTATCGCGCCGCCCGATCTATCGCGCCCCCCGGTCTACCGCGCCGTGGTCGGGTCGAAGATCTTGCTTATCTCGGTGATGCGATTGGCCGGGAAGCCGCTGATCTCGGCGTGACGGCGGATCACCTCCTCGTTCTCCGCCAGGTAGACACAGAAGGTCTGGTTGTCGGCGACGTAGGACTGGATCCATTGGATCTTGGGTGCGAGTTGGGCCAGGGCCTCGTTCGACTTGGCGGCCGCGGCTTTGAGCTGTTCCCGCTCGAAGGAGCCGACTTCGGGGATCTCCCGTTCGATGATGTAGCGCTTCATGTCCATCTCCCGTGTTTGAACGGTCCAAATTGGGCGAAGCCAGGAGATTGGCCTTTCGGCGCGACCGCCCTCAAGTTCAGAAACTGTACTAGACCGACCCCCGGCCTTTGATATTCTGGGCCTCGGGAAGGAGAGGGAACATGGCCGAAAACGGCGGATACCATCAGTTTTGCCCGGTGGCGATGGCCTCCGAGGTTTTGTGCAAGCGCTGGACCGTGGTCCTGCTGCGCGAACTCCTGGCCGGCAGCACCCGTTTCAACGACCTGCGCAAGGGGGTGCCGCGGATGTCGCCCGCGCTCTTGTCCACGCGGCTCAAGGAGTTGGAGCGGGCGGGGGTTCTGGAGCGGCGGGCGACCGGGGACGCCAAGGTCTTCGACTACCTCCTGACCGAGGCTGGGCGCGATCTGCGAGGCGTCGTCGAGAGCGTGGGTTTCTGGGGCCAACGTTGGGTCGAGTCCCGGGTTTCGTTGAAGAATCTCGATCCCTCGCTATTGATGTGGGACATGCACCGGAATCTCGATCCGACGCCGATGCCGGACCGCAGGTGTGTGGTTCAGTTTCTATATCCCGAACTTCACAAGGCGCGGCGGAACTGGTGGCTGCTGGTAAACCCGCCCGGCGAGGTCGACCTTTGTTCGGTCGATCCCGGCTTCGACATCGACCTCTACGTGACCACCGACCTCAAGACCATGACGGCGATCTGGATGGGCCTGTCGAAGGTCAAAAAAGAGGTCGAGGCCGGGCGCCTGATATTGACCGGAAATCGGGGTCTCGCGCGCCGGATGCAGACCTGGCTCGGCCTCAGCCCCTTCGCCGTGGAGCGAAACCGCGTCGGCGGATGAGCCTTGGCTACGCCGCTCGCCGCTTTTCCTGGCGCAGGCTGGCGAAGTTGCCGGCGAAGATCAGTACGGCCCCGATCAGGACCGCGGCCTCAAAGTCCTCCGCGTAAACCAGGAACCCGATCAGCGCCACGAACGGCAGGCGCAGGAACTCGAACGGCATGATGAAGGTGGCGTCGGCGGCGGCGAGGGCGTGGGTCAGCGAATAGTGCGCCGAGACCCCGGTCACGCCGAGCAGCAACAGAAACGGCCAGTCGCTCGCGCCGATCGGGGTCCACACGAAGACCGACGCCAGCGCGCCGATAACGGTCTGCATTAGGACCATGTAGAACACGATGGCGAGCGGCGAATCGGCGCGGGTCAACCATTTGGTGATCGCGTTGGTGGCGCCGAAACAAAAGGTGCAGCCCAGCATCAGCAGCGCGCCCAGGCTGATCACCGCGATGCCGGGGCGCAGAATTATCAAGATGCCGATAATGCCGAACGCGAGCGAGATCCAACGGCCCCGATTCATGCGCTCGCCGAGGAACAGTACCGCCAGGAAAATACCCCAGATTGGGATCGTGAATTCGATCGCCGCGACCGTCGCCAGCGGCAACAACGAGATGCCGACGATCCACAAACTCTGGCCGGCGAAGTGGACCAGATTGCGGCCCAGGTGGACGTCCAGGCGATGGGTCCGGATTTGGGCCCAACCTCTGATCGACAGCACCGCCGCCAGTATCGCGACGCCGATGGCGCTGCGCACGAACAGCATCTGAAAGGCGTGCATCTCGGCGCCGAGCTCGCGCACCGAGACCGCCATCACCAGGAACGAAACCAGGGCGCCCATCATCCAGGCGATCGCTTTCATCGGGCCTTTGGGCGGCATCGGGCTGGTCTGCACGGAGAACGTCCGGAATGGCGGGAAGGCGGGGCGCGAGGCGCGGGGCG
>CAXMQD010000455.1:0-15693 GCA_964194965.1 uncultured Acidimicrobiia bacterium
CTGCCCGGCATCGCCGAGACCATCGACTGGGTCGACGCGCTCCACCAGCTCGACAAAATCTCCCTCGACCCGGAGGTGATCGACAGCACGCTGGGCGTCCTGCTCAAGTATCAGGACGACATCGCCAAGGTGCACGGCAGCGAGGCCGCCAAGATCCTGGACGAGGTCAAGCGCGCCGCCGGCACCGGCGGGACTTGAGCCATGACGGCCCGGCCCCCGGAGCCGGCCCCCCCGGCCCCCCCGGCGGCGTCCAAAATCGTGTCCCTGAGCGAGGCCAGCGCGCTGCATTCGGCCGACGGCGGCCGCATCGCCGAGAACATCATGCACTTCGCCCGCACCCTGCGCGCCGCCGGCCTGCCGGTCGGGCCGGGCCGGGTGCTGCGCGGGATCGCCGCCGTCGAGGCGGTCGGCATCCGGCGCCGCGATGATTTCTATTGGGCGCTGCACGCGGTCTTCGTCAACCGCCGCGACCAGCAGGAACTGTTCGACCAGGCGTTTCACGTGTTCTGGCGCAATCCCAAGATTTTGGAGCGCATGCTGGGCCTGCTGCTGCCGGCAATTCGCAATGCGCACGACGATAAGTCGCGCGAGTTGAACCAACGCCTGGCCGAGGCGCTGCGGGGCGCCGGCCGCCTGCCCGACCTGCCGGAGCACGAGCAGGACCGGAACGAAATCGAAATCGATACGACCATGACGTTCTCCGATAAAGAAGTCCTGCAAACTATTGATTTTGAAACAATGACAAACGAAGAACTCGCCCGCGCCAAGGCGGCGATCGCGGCCATGCGCCTGCCGATCATGGAGCTGCCGACACGGCGCCACCGGCCCAGCCGCGGCGCCGGCCAGCGCGCCGATCTGCGCGCCACCATGCGCGCCGCGCTGCGTTCGGGCTCGGACACCATTCCCCTGCGCTGGAAGCGGCTGCGCCGGCGCCATCCGCCGCTGGTGGTGATCTGCGACATCTCCGGCTCCATGAGCCGTTATTCCCGCATGCTGCTGCACTTCATGCACGCGATCACCAACGACCGCGACCGGGTCCACACCTTCGTATTCGGCACCCGCCTGACCAACATCACCCGCCACCTGCGCCAAAAGGACGTGGATATCGCGCTGGAGAAGGTCGCCGAGGCGGTGGTCGACTGGTCCGGCGGGACCCGGATTGGCGCTTGCTTGCGCGATTTCAACATTCACTGGTCGCGGCGCGTGCTCGGCCAGGGCGCGGTGGTGCTGTTCATCTCCGACGGCCTCGACCGTGACAACGCCGAGGGCCTGAGCGCGGAGATCGAGCGCCTGCACAAGTCCTGCCGGCGCCTGATTTGGCTCAATCCCCTGTTGCGCTACGACGGCTATGAACCCAAATCCCTAGGTGCTCAGGTATTGGTGCCCCACGTCGACGATTTCCGCACGGTGCACAACCTGGACAGCCTGAGCCAGTTGACCGAGGTGCTCAGCCGCCCGGTAACCCGGCGCCAGGAGGCCGCGAGCGAATGGCAGGAGGCGGTATGAAACCCAAGATCTCGAGCGATGACGTGCTCGCCCAGGCCGCAAGCTGGCGCGACGAAGGCCGCCCGGTGGCGCTGGCCACGGTAGTCGCGACCTGGGGTTCCTCGCCGCGGCCGGTCGGCAGCCAGCTCGCCGTCGACCGGGACGGCAACATGATGGGCTCGGTCTCTGGTGGCTGCATCGAGGGCGCGGTGGTGCACGAATCCATGGCGGTCATGGAGGACGGAACGCCCAAGCTGCTCGAATACGGCGTCACCGACGAGATGGCCTGGGAGGTCGGCCTGGCCTGCGGCGGCACGGTCAAGGTCTTCGTCGAGCGTATTGATTAGCGGAACCGGGCGAGCCAGCGGGTCATGAAACGGGACATCCTGGACAACCTGCAACAGGCCCGGGCGGCCAAGCGCCCGGTGGCCCTGGTCACCAACCTGGAGAACGGCCGCCAGGCGTTGCTTGATGGCGAGGTGGTGACCGGCGAGCTGACCCTCGGCGGCCCGGTGCTGGCGCAGGCCCGCCAGGCGATCCTCGACAATCGCAGCGCCACGCTCGCCGGGACCGACCTCTTCGTCCAGGCGTTCAACCCGCCGCTCAGGATGATCGTGGTCGGCGCGGTGCACATCGCGCAGTCGCTGGTGCCCATGGCCGCGCTCGCCGGCTTTGACGTGACCGTGGTCGATCCGCGCAAGGCCTGGGCCACGGACGCGCGTTTCCCCGAGGTGCGGATGTCCACCGCCTGGCCGGACGAGGCGCTCGCCGCACTCGCGCCCGACCACCGAACGGCGGTCATCGTGCTCACCCACGATCCCAAGCTCGACGACCCGGCACTGCTGATCGCGCTCAATGCGCCGGTTTTCTACATCGGCGCGTTGGGCTCCACCCGAACTCACGCCAAGCGGCTGACGCGCTTGCGCGAGGCCGGCTTGGACGCGGCGGCGCTGGCGCGCATCCACGGCCCCATCGGCCTGGCGATCGGCGCCAAGAGCCCCTCCGAGATCGCGATTTCGATCCTCGCCCAAATGACCCAAGCCCTGCACGGCGCCCCCCCGCTGGTCAAAGCCGAGGCGGTCCCATGATCTTCGGCGACACCCCGTTGAGCGCGGCGGAGGGCGCGATCCTGGCGCATTCGGTGCGGCTCGAATCGGTCACGTTCAAAAAGGGCCGGCGGCTTTCGGCGGACGACCTGGCGGTGCTCGAACGGGCCGGGGTCGCAACCGTGATCGCCGCGCGCCTGGAACCCGGCGACGTTCACGAGGACGCGGCGGCGGGCCGCATCGCCGAGGCAATCCTAGGCGAGGGCTTGACCATGAGCGCCGCCTTCACCGGGCGCGCCAACTTGGTGGTCGCCACGCGCGGCGTCCTGGTCGTCGACCGGGCACGCCTCGATGCGCTCAACCGGATCGACGAGGCGGTGACGCTGGCCACCCTCGCCCCCTTCGAGCTCGTGGAACCGCGCCAGCTCGCGGCCACGGTCAAGATCATTCCTTTCGCCGTGGCCGGAAACTCCCTGGCCCGCTGTTTGGAGACCGCGCGCGCCGGTGGCGGACCGCTGGTGCGGGTCGCCGCGCTCCGGCCACGCCCGGTCGGACTGGTCCAGACCTCGCTGCCAGGCATGAAGGAGTCGATCCTGGACAAAACCAGGCGGGTGGTCGACGCGCGCCTGGCCGCGCTCGGCGGCGCGCCGGCGGAGGAGCTGCGCTGCCGCCACGACACGGCCGAGGTTGCCGCCGCCATCGAGACTCTGCGGGCGCGCGGCGCCGAGCTGGTGCTGGTCTCCGGCGCCTCGGCGATCGTCGACCGGCGCGACGTGGTGCCGGCGGGGATCGAGCGCGCCGGCGGCGTCATCGACCACTTCGGCATGCCGGTCGACCCGGGCAACCTGCTGCTGCTAGCGCACATCGAGACGACCCCGGTATTGGGCCTGCCGGGCTGCGCGCGTTCGCCCAAGTTGAATGGCTTCGATTGGGTGCTGCAGCGCCTGATCGCCGATTTGCCGGTCGATCGGCCCGCGGTCACGGCCCTGGGCGCGGGTGGCCTGCTCAAGGAGATCGCGGCCCGGCCCCTGCCCCGCGCCGAGGCGGTCGAAGCGGCGCCGGCCGAAGTTCCGCGCGCGCCACGCATCGCCGCCCTGGTGCTGGCCGCCGGGCAGTCGCGCCGCATGGGCCCCGACAACAAGTTGCTGGCCGAAGTCGCCGGAAAACCCATGGTGGTGCGGGCGGTCGAGGCGGCGCGCGCCTCCCAGGCCGAACCGGTAATCGTGGTCACCGGACACGAGCGCGACCGGGTCGAAGCCGCGCTCGCGGATCTTTCGACACAGCAAATCCACAACCCGGATTACGCCCAGGGACTCAGCACCTCGCTGCACCGCGGCCTGGCGGCGCTACCGGCCGGAACCGACGGGGTGGTGGTTTGCCTGGGCGACATGCCGCGGGTCGAGGCCGCCGCTATCGATCGGCTTATCGCCGCCTTCAATCCGCTCGAGGGCCGCGCCATCTGCGTGCCGACCTGGGGTGGCAAACGTGGCAATCCGGTGCTGTTCGCGAGCCGCTTCCTGGCGGAGATGCAGGAGATCGCCGGCGACGTCGGTGCCCGATATTTGATCGGCGAGTATCCGGAGCTGGTCGTGGAGGTCGCAATGGACGGAACCACCGCCGGGCACGGCGTGCTGCTCGACGTCGACACGCCGGAGGCACTGGCCGCGCTGAAGGAAACGGGCTAGAGCATTATCCGGTCTAAGGGGACCATTTGACCGGATAATGCTCTAGAATCGGCGCCCCGAGCGACGCGTGCTCGGGTCAGCTTTGAGGAAGAGTCAGGAACCGGTCCCGGTCGCTAGCTGAGCCGGAACTTCCACGGCGTCATCGGCCGTCTCTTCAGCCATATCTTCAGCCACGGCATTGGCCAACCATTCGGCGCCGAGCCCCGAGTTGTCCGCCGGGCCGCGGGGCACCGGCATCGCGATCGCCGCCTCGGTCTCTTCGACCAACCTGGAAACCCGTTCCATGATCTCGTCTAAACTGCCGCCGGGTGATTCGTAACTATTTTCGGCGTTGATTTCGGCGGCGATTTCAGCGGCGGTTACGTCGGTGAATCCGGGGAAATATTCGGAGCCGGCTTCCGGAGTGGCGGCGAGGGCGGTCTCCTCCAGCGCCTCGGTGGCCGGTTCGACGATCTCTTCGAAAGCGGGTTCCACGATGGCCGCCTCGGCCGGCGACTCATCTACCCGTTCGATAGACTCCTCGGGCGTTGATTCGACAACCGGCCCAGCCGCCGCCGGATCCACCAGGGCGCTGGCCTTGCGGTCGAATTCCTGCATCGCCTCGGCCAAGCCGTCGCGGCCACTGGACTCGATGGTCTGGAGCAGGGCGTGCAGCATGTCGCAAAGCTGTTCGTTCTCCTCGCCCGTGCCGACGCCGGCGGTCTTGAGGTTTCCGATTTCCCCAGCTTGCTGGGCAATGGCGGTGCGCTGGCTGTCAATCTCGGCCTGCTGGGCGGCGACTTCAATCTCGTGATTCTCGATCTTTGCGGCCTGCTGCGCGATTTCGTCCTGCTGTTCGCGGATGCGCCCCTCGACCCCGTTCATCATGACGATCAGGCGCTCGCCATACCCGGCGCGCTGCGCGTCGTTCGATCCAAAGTACTTCTCGGCGTCCGTGACGCGTTCGCGCAATTCCTCGATACCACTCATGTAAGACTGCCCCTTAACCAAACCGTTCTTGCCAAATACCCAAGCGATTAGGGCCACATAATGGTTTTCAAATTCCTAACGAAAATTCCAAAAGCCGCCGGGACGGAGAAAATCCCCTAGGCCGAAACCTGGGAATCAGTCGGCCGCGGGGGCGTGGCGACGCAGGAAAGCGATCACCCGCTCCGCGACTTGGGGATGATCGTAAAGATCGTTGTGGGCTCCGCCATCGAGAATTAACAGTTCCTTGGGCTCGGGCGCGGCCGCGAACAGGCGCCGGCCATAGCGAGTCGGCACGGTTTTATCGCGCGCGCCGTGAAGCACCAGCAGCGGCGCCCGGATGTCCCCGATACGGGCCATGGAGTCCCACTTGTCGAGCACCAGCCATTTGGCCGGCAGATACCAGTAGTGGGTCTGGGCGACCTCGGCGATGGAGGTATATGGCGATTCCAGGATCACCCCGGCAAACTCCCGTTCGGCCGCCATCTTGACCGCGATCCCAGTGCCCAGCGACTCGCCATAGATCACGGTGCGCTCCGCCGGCACCCCCTGTTCCGCCAACCAGTCCAGCAGCAGACGGGCATCGGCGGTCAGGACGTCCTCGGTGGGCTTGCCGGGATTGCCGCTGTAACCGCGATAGCCGGCGAATAGCACGCCAAATCCAGCCTCGATGATCTCAACCAGCTTGGGCACCCGGTCGCCGAGATGCCCCGCATTGCCGTGAAATACCACCAGGACCGGCGCCCCGGCCTCGGCCGGCGGTACGTACCAATGCCGCAGGGTGAGGCCGTCCGGGGTCTGGGTGGCGACTTCGCTGAGCCCGGCGACGTCGTGGGCGGCGAGGTTCGGCACCTGGCGCGCGGCCGGATAGAGCAGCGAACGCTGCATGACGAAGACCGCCGCCATCAGCAGCAGATAAACGCCCAAAGTGGTGCCAACGAGGTTCATGTTCCTGACGTGCCAGCGGATCTCATTATTGAATTGGCTGCCGACCACATTCAAGCGGTCCGTGTCCCGGCATCGCGATCCCGGCCGACCCCGGTCACATCACCGTGACCGGGCCCCATTCTCTTGTAAACAGTGTAAATATCACCTAATTTAACAGATCAATATGATGAATAAAGTATTTTCACAGTTCGACAGGGTGAAATAAGATGAGCCGCATCACCGTCCTGCATGAAAACAGCGCCTGGGTCGAACCCCTGCGCGACGCCTTCGCCGAACTCGGGTTGCCCTACGACGAGTGGTTCCTGGACCAGGGCGCCATCGCCTTCGACCGGGCCCCGCCGGAGGGCGTGTTCTACAACCGCATGAGCGCCTCCTCCCACACCCGCGGCCACCGTTTTGCGCCGGAACTCACCAAAGGCGTGCTGACCTGGCTCGAGGCCCATGGCCGCCGGGTCGTCAACTCGTCGCGCGCCCTCGCCCTCGAAGTCGACAAACTGGGCCAATACGCCGCCCTCGCCCGCGCCGGACTGCGCACGCCGCGCACCGTGGCCGCAGTCGGCCGCGACCACGTGCTGGAAGCCGTGCGCGGCTTCGGCCCCGGCCCGTGGATTCTCAAGCCCAACCGCGGCGGCAAGGGCCTGGGGGTGCGGCTGTTCCACGTGCTCGACGAGGTCGCGGCTTACCTGGACGGCCCCGGCGCGACCGAGGAAGCGCCGATCGACGGGGTCTGGCTGGTCCAGGATTACATCCGTCCCGCCGCGCCCTTCATTACCCGCTGCGAGTTCGTCGGCGGCCGCTTCCTCTACGCGGTCCGGGTCGACACCAGCGACGGCTTCGAGCTCTGCCCCGCGGACGCCTGCAACATCGAGGACGCCTTCTGCCCGGCCGACGCGCCCGCGCCGGTCCAGGCCGCGCCCAACAAGTTCGAAATCGTGCCCGCCTTCGCCAATCCGATCACGGCCGGCTACGAGCGCTTCCTGGCGGCCAACGGCATCGAGATCGCCGGCATCGAGTTCATCGCCGACGAAAGCGGCGAGATCTACACCTACGACGTCAATACCAACACCAACTACAACGCCCAGGCCGAAATCGACGCCCAGGTGCTGGTCACCGGCATGCAAGCGGTCGCCGGTTTCCTGGGCGAGGAACTCGCCAAACAACGTTACGAAAACGACGACCAGTTGCGCGACCTCTTCGACGACACCGTCCTCGCCGTCGCGCAATAACCAGCCAACCCTGTTGCCTCACGACCTGGCCGGAGCCCCGAAACGGGCTCCGGTTTTTTTCTCGGTGTCAGCGACCTGGCGGTCAGCCGACTTCGCCGGCCTGGGCCGCAAAAATCGAGCTATAGCCACCCGACCAATCGGGCGGGATCTGGCAGGGCCTTGGATCGTGTTCGGCCCATGTCACCGGCTTTCCGCGCACGATCTCTTTGCTGTGGGCCGACGGGTCCGGGTGCGGCGTGTAGGGCTTGGCGTCGGCGGAGGAATAGCAGTTGAGCAGCAGAGGGCGCGGCTCGCGCGATTTGCTCGGCGGCGAGTAGTGCAGTGCGCGGCAGTTGTGGATCGTGATCGAGCCCGCCGGACCGGTCAGGTAATCCGCTTTCGCCATGTCGATCGTCGCCGCATCTTCGTCGCTCAAACACCCGGCCCAGTTCCCCGCCGCGTCATATTGGTCGTAGAGCGGCCCGTCGTGACTGCCCGGCATAACCGCGAGCGGACCGTCCGACATGCCGGTATCCGCGAAATAGCAGCCGATCGTGAAGACGTTGTAGTTGGTGTGGGGAAAAAACTGGATGTCCTGATGCCACTTGGTGGTGTCGCTCTCGTCAAACCACTTGAAGTTCAGTTTGGAGTGGTGAAAGACGACATCGGGGCCCGCGAGATCGGCGGCAACATCCGCAATCAGCCCGGTCGCGAAGCGCCAATAGGCCTCGTGTTGTTCGTCGGGGCGCTTCAGGCGCCTCAGAACCGCGCGCTCCGGTGAATGGCCCGGTCCGATATCGTAGCGGCTTCCGGACCGGGTTTCCGATCGGCTCGCCTCGACAAATTCGTCCGTCACGGCGACCAGTTCGGCGAGAATTTCGGCCGGCACCAGGCTCTCGACGCCCACGTAGCCAAACTCGAAATAGTGCTCGCGCTGAGCTTGGGTCAGAACCCGTGGCGGATGAGAGAGGATCGATTCCGGCGTCATGGGAGAACTCCTCGGGTACTTGCCGCGGCAGGTGCGCTTCTCGGCGGGCTGGCCTATGGTAACCGCCAGGACGCGGCATGTCATGACCGACGACGAGGCCGCGCCCTGGGCCCACCGGGCCGCGCGCGGGCAAAGGGAGAATAAAGTTCATGGCGCTTGAGATCGTCGGAGCCGCCTTGGGGCGGACCGGGACCAACTCGTTGAAGCTCGCCCTCGAACATCTGGACTTCGGGCCCTGCCATCACATGTTCGAGGTCCGCGATCATCCGGAACAGTTGCCTTACTGGCAGGCGGCGGCGCGCGGCGAACTGCCGGACTGGGACGAGGTCTTCGCGAACTATCGCGCCTGCGTCGACTGGCCCTCGGCGCGGTTCTGACGCGAGATCGCGGCCCACTACCCGGACGCCAAGGTGCTCCTGACCCGGCGCGATCCGGACCAGTGGTTCGACAGCGTGCACGCGACATCTACCCGGTGATCATGAGCGGCGAGGAGCGCGAGCCCGGCCGCTTCCGCGACACCATGGAGATGGCCGCGGAGATCATCATCAAGCAGACCTTCGGCGGCCGGCTCGACGACCGCGACCATGCGATCGCCGTATTCCGCGCCTACGAGGAAGAGGTGCGGCGCACGATCGTGCCCGAGCGCCTGCTGGCCTACGACGTATCGCAAGGCTGGGAGCCGCTCTGCGCCTTCCTCGAGGTCCCGGTTCCGGACACCCCCTTCCCGCGCACCAACACGAGCAAAGAGTTTCGCGAGAAACGGCCGGATTTATTCGAGGCGTAAGATACCGGTCAGGCCATCGGCAATCACCGCCACGGTCTCGCTCAGGGGCCGAACCGTGATTTCCGCCGGGTCGGTCATCGCCGTTCCGGGATTCGTCTAGTGGGCATACCCCGGGTCCTGGGCGTCGAGGACCTGCTTCAAGGCGTCGAAGTGGATCTTGGCATAACTGCCGTCCTTGCCGCTCCAACGCTCGAAGACCGAGCCGGCCATGTTGTCGCCGATGCGCTTGACCGGCCGGCCGGTCGACATGGCGATGACCTGCACCTCGCAGGCGCGCTCCAGATAGTAGAGGTCGTCGAAGGCCTGGGCGATGGTCTCGCCGACCACGATGACCCCGTGGTGGGCCAGGAACAGCACCCGGTTGCCGCCCAGCACCTCGGCCATGCGCTCGCCCTCGGCGGTGTCCTCGGCGACACCGTTGTAGTCGTCGTCGTAGGCGACGTCGCCGTGAAACCGGAGCGCGTTCTGAGTCACCGGCTCGAGCCGGCCGTCCTCGAGGGAAGTCAGGCTGGTGGCGTAGGGCATGTGGGTATGAAGCACGGCGCGGGCGCGCGGGTGACGCTGGTGAATCGGCGCGTGAATGCTGAACGCCGAGACTTCGGCCGCGCCATCGCCTTCCAGCACTTGGCCCGCGCCGTCGACCATTTGCAGGCCGCTCGCGGTCACCTGGGACCAGTGGGTGCCGTAGGGGTTGAGCAGGAAGCGGTCGTCCGGGCCCGGCAACGCGTAGCTGAAATGATTGCAAATGCCCTCGTGCAAGCCGAAGCGCTCGGCCAGCCTCAGCGCCGCCGCCAGGTCCACCCGGGCCTGTTGAATGGCCTCGTTCATTCTCGTTTCTCCCCACTCCACGGTTGCGTTCCAATGGTTGCCCTGGAAGGATAATGGCCGTCAAAAATCCGTACGCAAGCGTAAAAAGCAGGGGGAATTGCCATGGACGTCCGCGCCGCCGTCGCCCATCAGGCGGGCCAGCCGCTGACCATCGAAACGGTCCAGCTCGAAGGCCCGCGGGAGGGCGAGGTCCTGGTCGAGATCAAGGCGACCGGCATTTGCCACACTGACGAGTTCACCCTTTCCGGCGGCGATCCGGAGGGCCTGTTCCCGACCATCCTGGGCCATGAGGGCGCCGGCGTGGTGGTCGACGTGGGACCCGGCGTGAGCTCGGTCGCGAAGGGCGACCATGTGATCCCGCTCTATACGCCGGAGTGCCGGACCTGCGAATACTGCCTCAACCCCAAGACCAACCTGTGTCAGGCAATCCGCACGACCCAAGGCCAGGGGCTGATGCCCGATGGTTCCAGCCGGTTCTCGCTCGGCGGCGAAAAGCTGTACCACTACATGGGCTGCTCGACCTTCGCGAACTATACCGTGCTTCCGGAAATCGCGCTTGCCAAGGTGCGCGAGGACGCGCCCTTCGACAAGATCTGCTACATCGGCTGCGGCGTCACCACCGGCTTGGGCGCGGTCATGAACACCGCCAAGGTCGAGCCCGGCGCCAACGTCGTGGTGTTCGGTTTGGGCGGCATCGGGCTCAACGTGATCCAGGGCGCGCGCCTGGTCGGCGCCGACAAGATCGTCGGCGTCGATATCAATCCGAACAAACGTGCCATGGCCGAGAAGTTCGGCATGACCCACTTCGTTAACCCCACGGAGGCCGGCGACGACTTGGTCGCCCACCTGGTCGAGGTGACCGGCGGCGGCGCCGATTACAGCTTCGAATGCATCGGCCGCGTGGATACCATGCGCCAGGCGCTGGAGTGCGCCCACAAGGGCTGGGGCGTCTCGGTGATCATCGGGGTCGCCGGCGCCGGCCAGGAAATCTCGACCCGGCCGTTCCAGTTGGTCACCGGGCGGACCTGGATGGGCACCGCCTTCGGCGGCGCGCGCGGGCGCACCGACGTGCCCAAAATCGTCGACTGGTACATGGACGGCAAGATCGAGATTGACGATCTGATCACCCACACCCTGCCGCTGGACGATATCAACGACGCCTTCGACCTCATGCACGCCGGCAAATCCATCCGCAGCGTGGTGACGTTTTAGGGGGGTATTTCCCAAACAAAACTCGGAATTGGGAGTATGGGACCGTAATCCGGAACTTTGAGGCGGAAAACCCGAGGCGAAACCGGTCCGACGACGGCGCAATTTGAGTGACATTACCCAGGATACCGAGTTATCTGGGATATCCCAGCTGAAGTAATCGCGGAAAAAATTTTCACAACAGCTTTTTGCACGCAGGGAGACAGCAGATGACGGTTTCGTTCCGACCTCAATTCCTCGCAATCCCGGCCGCCTTCTCGATACTGGCCTTGAGTGCCGCCGGCGCCGCCGCCTTCGAATGCCCGAAACATTTCACCGCGGCCCAGACCTTAATCGATAAGGTTTCCGGAGAAATGAAGGGCGACATGTCGAAGAAGATGCCCAAGGACCAGATGGCGCTGGTGCACGCGCTGCTCGACGACGCCAAGATGCTCCTCGCCGGTGCCAAGCACAACCACGAGAAGCCGCAAGGGCCCTACGACCACGGCCGCTCGATCGCCAAGGCCGACGCGGCGCGCGGCTCGGCCCTGGCTGCCGACCTGCTCCACTTCAACATGATGCAACAATAGGCACGGGAGCGCGGCCGCGACACCGCGCGCTGAATTGGCGAATGACCGCGACCCAAGCAAGGACGGCCCTGCTTGCGGTACTTGTCGCGGCGTGGACCACCGTCGCGCTTGCCGCCGCTGGAAACGCCGAGACGCATTGGCAAGAGGCACGAATTCCGGGGGGCCCGGTCGAGGCGGTGACACTCGGCCGGGACCTGGACGGCGATGGCGACCCGGACGAGGTCGACATCCGCCTCGAGATCATCGAAGTTCAGGAAGAGGTCTATCCGGGCGAGTTCACGACCTTCTGGGTCTTTGCCCCCGAGGGTCAGGGCATGGCCGCCGAGGCGCGCGCCCCCTCCCCGACCATCCGGGTCGAGCAGGGCGACCGAGTCCGGATTACCCTGCGCAACACCCATTACTTCCCGCACACCATCCATTTGCACGGCGCCATCCACCCCAACGCCATGGACGGCGTGCCCGAAATTACCCAGCCGGCGGTTAACCCGGGTCAGTCCTTCACCTACGAATTCATCGCCAAGAACCCGGGCACGCATTTCTACCACTGTCACGTCCAACCCGACGTACACGTGCTGATGGGGTTGGTCGGCATGTTGGTGATCGAGCCCAACCGCCCCAATAACATCTTCAGCCACTTGGTCCCCGGGGCCGGCCGGATCCCGGACCTGGCGCGGGCCGCGGCAGCGCAGTACCAGCGTGAGTATTCGCTGGTCTACATGGACATCGACGACCGGCTCAACCGCATCGCCACGGCCTTCACGGACCCGCGGGAAATCGAAAAGAGGATGCACCGGGATTACGACTCGACCCAGCGCCAGGCCAACATCTTCCTGCTCAACGGTAGGTCATACCCCTTCACCCTGCGCGACACGCCGATCGAGGTGCGCGCCGGCGAGCGGGTCAAGCTGCGAGTCCTGAACGCCGGGGCCCGGCCGATCAAGCTGCACACCCATGGCCATCACCCGATCCTGACTCATGTCGATGGATATGCCCTTCCCGAGGACCAGCGCGTCGTGCGCGACGTCTTCGATGTCGGCGCGGCCCAGCGCATCGACTTGGAGTTGCGGCCCGGGAGCGACGATACCTACGCGTCGGGACCGGGCGTCTGGATCATGCACGACCACACCGAGCAGACGGTCACCAACAAGGGAATTAGCCCCGGCGGCGATATCACCGCCATCGTCTACGAGGGGTTTATGGACCCGAAAACCGGGTTGCCGCGCGTGGCCACCAGCCTGGAGCGCTATTTCGATCCCGCCTACTACCGCGGCGAGGTCCCGGTCTTCGACCCCAAGATTTTCCATACCTCACGCGCCGACTACGAGTACGGCTGGCCCGAGGACGAGCCGGCCGGGGGGCCGATGTCCTATCCGCGGCGCGAAACCGCCGTCGCCCCGCGCGTGGACAGTGTCCTCGACAGTCATCGAATCGTGGCCAAGTCCTGCGCCGAGCCGCGCGGTTTCCGCCGGATTTACGTAACGGGGGGCACCCGGGTCGCCGGCGAAGGCGAGGTCTTCGCCTTCGAGCCCCGGGTGATCAAAGCCGAGCCCTGCGAGGAAATCGAGATTGTCCTGGAGAACAGCGATTCCGTGCGCCACGCGCTCATGCTACCCGGCCTCAACCCCATGTTCATGCTTGAGTTCACCGGCCCAGGCACGCGCAGCGCCCGTTTCGTAACCCCTGACGCGAACGTCACCCTGGAATTCCACTGCCACGTCGAGACCCACGAGAAGATGGGCATGCACGGAACTCTTGTCGTCGGAACCGGCGGCAAACCCGTGGCGCACGCCGAACCGGCGGCCGAGGCCAAGCGCCTCTACGATGGCATTGGCGTGGTTATTGCCATCTTGCCGCGCAAGGGCCGCCTGGTGGTCGACCACGAGGAAATCCCGGATTTCATGGCGGCCATGGAGATGAGCTACCTGGTCAACCCGACCAGCCTGCTCCAAACCATAAACCCGGGAGACAAGGTGCGCTTTACCATCGACGCCGACAAGCGCGCGATCGTGGATGTCGTTACGATTGGCGAGTAATCCGGCGGCGCGGACCGAGGAATGCGCTAAACTCGCCGTCATGGACGAGGCCTTCGCTCCGGAGAACACGATCGACAAGGCGGCGCTGAGGCGGCTTTCGCGGCGCTCGGACGCACGCGGGTTGGCGCAGCTTGGTGGGCATCTGATCGTGCTGGCCGCGACCGGAGCGGCTATCGCCGGGACTAAGGGCACGCTCTGGCTAGCACCCGCGCTTGTCGTCCACGGCGTGGTGCTGATTTTCCTGTTTTCGCCGCTGCACGAGTGCGTCCACCGCACCGCGTTCGCGAGCCGCGCGCTCAACGACGCCGTGGCCTGGCTTTGCGGCGCGGTGATGCTCTTGCCGCCGACGTATTTCAGGGCCTTTCACTTCGCCCATCACCGCCACACTCAGGACCCGGCGCGCGACCCGGAACTAGCCCTGCTGCAACCCACCGATCTCGGCCGCTATCTGCTGCGGGTCTCCGGCTTGCCCTATTGGCGCGAGCGCGGGACCACGCTGCTGCGCCACGCGCTGACCGGCCACGTCACCCAGCCCTTCATCGCCCCGCGCCTGGTTCCGGCGGTGGTGCGGGAAGCGCGGTTTTTGCTGCTGTTTTATGCGGGCATCGCGGCGGTCTCGATCGCCTTGGAAAGTTGGGCGGCGCTCACTTACTGGATCGCACCGGCGGTCCTCGGCCAGCCGGCGCTCCGGCTCTACCTGCTCGCCGAGCACACCGGCTGTCCGTTGGTGCCCGACATGCTGCGCAACTCGCGCACCACGCGCTCGAACCGGCTGGTCCGGTACCTGGCCTGGAACATGCCCTATCACGCCGAGCATCACGCCTACCCGGCGCTGCCGTTCCACGCCCTGCCCGCGGCCCACGATCTGCTGAACGACCGCATCGAAACCCAGGCGCCCGGCTACTGGGCCGCGCAGCGGGACATCCTCGCGTATATTCGTGGCCGCGCAGCTTAGCCTTTCGGCCTAAAACGAAACGCAGTCTCAGGCGACGTGGCCGGTCCGGCGTTTGGCCGGGATCGTGGCTTCGGCGTCGACCTGAGTTTCCGCTCTCGAACCCACCCCCACGTCGCCGGCGATTTTGCCGCCGCTTTCGATGGCGATGTCCTGGTAGCTGATCTGGCCCTTGGCCGTGCCACTGCTTTTGATGGTCAGCGTGCCGCGCACCGTGAGCGTGCCCTCGAAGTCACCCGCGATATCGGCCTTGTCGACCTCCGCCGTGCCCTTGAACGAGCCGCCCTTGAGCACCGTGAGGGACTTGGCCGCGATGCCGGCTTCGACCCGGCCCTCGACGACCAGGTATTGGCAGGACTCGATCTGGCCTTTGACCTTGATCGCTTGGCCGACCAACAGGGTGCCGCTGGGCGTGGCCTTGCGATGATCCTGGCGCAACCCGCGAACCGCCTGAGACAGCCCTACGATCCCGGCCGGCAACGGCCGTTGCAATGTTGAAATGGTCATGTTTTGTTCTCCCTGGCGTGCAGAGTTTCCCACACTTGCCAGAGAGGGTAGCGGACCCGGACGGCCCAGGGCTACAAGAATCTTTCGGCGCGGTTCACGCCGTCCTAGCCGCCCCGGATCGCGCCCAGGTGGCGCCCGAATTCCGCCGTGGCCATGAGCGCCTTGCAGCGCTCGAAACGGCCGGTCGAATAGGCCCAGAAGTCATCGACCGGATTCTCGTTGGCGAACTGGATCAGGCCCCAAAGCGTCCATAACAGGTCGCACATGGCCTTGTAGATGACCATGCGGCCATAGAGCGCGTCGGAAGGTTGGCCCCCGCAATAGGCTTCCATCATCTCCCGGTCCTGATCGTCGTCGAAGCCGGCTTCGACCGAGGCGTCGCCCAGGTCCCAGAGCGGATCGTTCATGCCCGAGTATTCCCAGTCTACGATCCACATGCGTTTCCCGTCGTCGAGGAAATTCTCGGCCAGGGGGTCGCAGTGGCAGGG
>CAXMQD010000456.1:0-3801 GCA_964194965.1 uncultured Acidimicrobiia bacterium
CATCACCGTGGACGACGTGGTCGACGTCATCCACGAGGAAGCCGAAGAGGACATCATGAAGCTGGCCGGCGTGACCGAGGGCGACCTCTACAGCGCCATGATGGCCACCACGCGCGCGCGCTTTCCCTGGCTGGTGGTGAATCTCGCGACCGCGATCGCCGCCTCGGCGGTAATCGGCCTGTTCGAGGCGACCATCGAGCAGATCGTCGCCCTCGCCGTGCTCATGCCGATCGTCGCCTCCATGGGCGGCAATGCCGGCACCCAGACGCTCACGGTGGCGGTGCGGGCGCTGGCCATGAAGGACCTGACCGAGGCCAATACGGCGCGCTTCGTCGGCAAGGAGATCCTGATCGGGGCCGCCAACGGCGTGCTGTTCGCCGCGCTTGCGGGGCTGGTGGCCTGGCTGTGGTTCGGCTGGCCGGCGCTCGGGCTGGTGATTGCCGCGGCCATGGTGGTCAACATGATCGTCGCCGGGTTCTCCGGCACCCTGATCCCGATCGGCCTCGAGCGCCTCGGCGCCGACCCGGCGATTGCGTCGAGCGTGTTCGTGACCACGGTCACCGACGTGGTCGGATTTTTCGTGTTTCTGGGCCTCGCGGCGGCGTTTTTGCTGTAGCCGGGCAGGGGGCACCAAGTTTCCAGGTTCGAAGGACAGTCGTTCAATAAATAGGAATTCGATCAGCACCCATTCTGATGTGATGGGGCGCAGAGTAAAAGTGATTCTTGACTCTACTATAAGGAGTATGTCACATTATTTTTATTACTGTAACGAGTGTTTGCAATTCTCACCCAGTGTCAACGGGAGGAGACAATGGCAGAGTTCAATCCAAATCGCCTAACCTTCGAGCAGGGGCTTGAACGAATTCGAGACGCATCCAGTAAGGCTGGGTTCGATCCGGACAAGGAGATCGTCACCTCTAGGAGTGAATCGGCGCGATACTTAATGGACCAGTTGAAAGTCACCAATGTGCCGGACGGATTTTCGAAGTGGCAATTACCGATATCCTTTGCCTGTGCCACGCAAACGTACCTTTCGTTTGCCGCACCACAGTCGAAGGTACCCCGGCATTCACACAAGGAGGGCCCGGGGCTTCGCGTGATCATCAGTGGATCGCTAAATTACGACGGAACAGAACTTGTGGCAGGCGATTGGATGTACATTCCGGCCGGTCAGGAATACGACTTCGAGGTCGGGCCGATGGGTGTCGGTATGTTCTACTGCTATTGCTGTAGTTGCGCGTAACCCTCTGCTCGTTGCTTCGCGGCAGGAATTTGCCGGACAGGGTTTCGTGCTTGCACGGGCCAAGTACCAAATCTTTTGTCAAAAGACTCTCAATTCGGTTCCCTGAAAATAGGTGAGCTTGCCTCGATAGACGTCAACGAGATCCGAATTGAACGTGTCTAGAAGAGGCATTGGTCTGTGGCAGTAACTATGGTCACCGATGTGGCCGAATTTTTCGTGTTTCTGGGCCTGGCAGCGGCGTTTTTGATGTAGCGGGGCAGGGGGCGCCTACTCTCGGCAGGCCGACCTTGCGCGGGTCTTCCAGGCGCCCGTAGGGCGTGCGCTCGCGCTCGGCCGCGACGGTCCCAGGGCGCGAAGCCCCGCACGAGGCCCCGGGCGGGTTCCGGACGAGGCCCCGGCGACGCCCCGGGCGAGGCCCCGGACGAGGCTCCGGCGCGGCCCCGCCGAGCTCTCGACGTGATGAAATCCGAATGTCCGACTCGATTTCCCGCCTTTACGTTTACGTAAACGTCAAGTATGATCCAACCATGCTTGAAACCTACGGCATCGCCGAATTGGCGCGCGAGTTCGAGGTCACGCCGCGCACCATCCGCTTCTACGAGGCCGAGGGGTTGCTCGCCCCCTTGCGCGACGGCCAGCGCCGCGTCTACCGGCCGCGCGACCGCACGCGCTTGCGGTTGATCCTGCGCGGCCGGCGGCTTGGATTCCCGCTCGCCGAGGTGCGCGAGATCGTTGAGCTCTACGATGCCGCGCCGGGGGAGGCCGGCCAGCTCGCCTATCTGCTCGACAAGATCGCGGTCCGCCAGGCGGAGCTCGAAGCCAAGCGCCGGGACCTCGAAGCCAGCCTGGACGATCTCGACGGGGTCGCGGCCACCTGCCGCGCGCGCCTGGCGGTATTGGACGGCCCGGGCAAAGCGCGGAAACGGGCCCGAAAGGAGAAGCGGCCATGAGCGTGCACTGCGCTGTGTCCGTCCCCGCGGATATTGCCGCGCGCGAACATCTGGTCGATTATTCGGAGCAGCAACAATGACCGGACCCGATTTCCCCGCGTTCACACCCAAGGATCCCGGCTTCGAGGCGCGCGTGCGTGCGAGCTTCGGCCGCCAGGGGACCATGACGTTGATTGGCGCGCGCATGACCCGGGTCGAGCCCGGTCTGGTCGAGATCGAGCTGCCCTACCGCGCCGATCTCACGCAGCAGCACGGATTCGTCCACGCCGGTATTACCAGCACCATCGCCGATTCCGCCGGCGGCTACGCTGCCTATAGCCTGATGCCGGCCGGCGCTTCGGTGTTGACAACCGAGTTCAAGATCAACCTGCTGGCACCGGCCGACGGCGAGTTTTTGCGCGCGTGCGGCCGCGTAGTGAAGCCCGGCCGCACGCTCACGGTTTGCGATGTCGACGTCTTCGCGGTCAAGGACGGCCGGCCCACGCTCTGCGCCAAGCTGCTGGAAACTCTGATGTGCCTGGAAGGCCGCCCGGACGGGCCGGGAGATTAGATGGCACCCTGCACAGTCGGCTTTGTGGTAAACATCCTTTGACAGCCTAGGTGACGTGAGATGATTCCGAACCAGTATCCTTCTCTCGACTTCGGCCTCGGCGAGACCGCCGAGATGCTGCGCGACACGGTGATGTCGTTTGCCGGCGAGAAGATCGCCCCGCGTGCCGCCGAAATCGACCGCTCGAACGAATTTCCGCGCGACCTTTGGCCCGAGCTGGGCGCGCTCGGCCTGCTCGGCGTCACGGTCGAGGCGGAGCTGGGCGGCGCCGGCATGGGTTATCTGGAGCACTGCGTCGCGATGGAGGAGATCAGCCGCGCCTCGGCCTCGGTCGGCTTGAGCTACGGCGCCCACTCCAACCTCTGCGTCAACCAGATCCGGCGCAACGGCAACGACGATCAGAAGCGCCGCTATCTGCCCAAGCTGATCTCCGGCGAACACGTCGGCGCGCTCGCCATGAGCGAATCCGGCGCCGGTTCCGACGTGGTCGGCATGACGACGCGCGCCGAAAAGCGAGGCGACCGCTACCTGCTCAACGGCACCAAGATGTGGATCACCAACGGCCCCGATGCCGAGGTCCTGGTGGTCTACGCCAAGACCGACCCCGAGGCCGGCCCGCGCGGCATCTCCGCGTTCCTGATCGAGAAGGGCATGGCCGGGTTCTCGACCGCCCAGAAGCTGGACAAGCTGGGCATGCGCGGCTCCAATACCTGCGAGCTGATCTTCGCGGACTGCGCGGTGCCCGAGGAGAACCGGCTCGGCGCGGAAGGCGCGGGCGCGCGCGTGCTGATGAGCGGGCTCGACTACGAGCGCGTGGTGCTCGCCGCCGGGCCGCTCGGCATCATGCAGGCCTGCATGGACCTGGTGCTGCCCTACGTGCACGAGCGCAAGCAGTTCGGCCAGGCGATCGGCGAGTTCCAGCTCATGCAGGGCAAACTGGCCGACATGTACACCACCATGAACGCGGCCAAGGCCTACGTCTACGCGGTCGCCAAGGCCTGCGACAGCGGCCGCACCACGCGCAAGGACTCGGCCGGCGCCATTCTCTACGCCGCCGA
>CAXMQD010000457.1:0-4826 GCA_964194965.1 uncultured Acidimicrobiia bacterium
TGGCCAATGACGACGGCCACGCGCTCGCCATCACGCGGCGCATCGTCGGCCACCTCAACCGGGTCAAGCGCCACGACCTGGACCTGGCCGAACCGCGCGAGCCGCACTACGACCCGGCGGAAATTCCCGGCATCGTGCCGATCGATTCGCGCAAGCCCTACGACGTGCGCGAGGTCATCGCACGCCTGGTCGATGGCAGCGAACTGGACGAATTCAAGGCGCTCTACGGCGACACCCTGGTCTGCGGCTTCGCCCGCATCCTGGGTTACCCGGTCGGCATCGTCGCCAACAACGGCATCCTGTTCTCGGAATCCGCGCTCAAGGGCGCCCACTTCGTCGAACTGTGCTGCCAGCGCGGCGTGCCGCTCGTGTTCCTGCAAAACATCGCCGGTTTCATGGTCGGGCGCAAATACGAGGCCGGCGGCATCGCCAAGGACGGCGCCAAGATGGTGACCGCGGTCGCCTGCGCCAACGTGCCCAAGTTCACGGTCATCATCGGCGGCAGCTTCGGCGCCGGCAACTACGGCATGTGCGGCCGCGCCTTCGGCCCGCGGCTCATGTGGATGTGGCCCAACGCACGCATTTCGGTCATGGGCGGCGCGCAGGCGGCGAGCGTGCTCGCGACCGTCAAGCGCGGCGGGATGGCGGCGCGCGGCGAAGATTGGTCGCAAGACGAGGAGGCCGCCTTCAAGGCGCCGATCCTCGAGCAGTACGAGCGCGAGGGCCATCCCTATTACGCCTCGGCACGGCTGTGGGACGACGGCATCATCGATCCGCTCGACACCCGCATGGTTCTGGGCCTGGGACTCTCGGCCGCCCTCAACGCACCGATCGAGCCAACGAAATTCGGCGTTTTCAGAATGTGACTGCCAGGAATATTCCTCATGTTGCAGCCCCTCTTTTTGGAAGAGATCGACGACGACGGCGTCGGCTGGATCACCTTGACCCGGCCGGAGGTTCACAACGCCTTCAACGATGCGCTGATCGCCGAGCTGACCACGGTGCTCGCCGGCTTCGGCACCGACCAGCGGGTCCGCGCCGTGGTGATCGAGGCCAAGGGCCGGAGCTTCTCCGCTGGTGCCGATCTCAACTGGATGCAGCGCATGGCCGATTACTCCGAAGAGGAGAATCTCAAGGATGCCCGCGCGCTGGCCGGGTTGATGCGCACGCTCAATGAATTGCCCCGGCCCACGGTCGCGCTGTGCCAAGGCCCGACCTTCGGCGGCGGTATCGGGCTGCTGGCCTGCTGCGACATCGTCGTCGCCGCCGAGACCGCCAATTTCAGCTTCTCCGAGGTCCGCCTCGGCCTGATTCCTTCGGTTATCAGCCCCTACGTCATGGCGGCGATGGGCGAGCGCCCGGCGCGGCGCTATTTCCTGACCGCCGAGACTTTCAGCGCGGCCGACGCGCTGCGCCTCGGCCTGGTGCATCAGGTGGTGCCCGACGAAGCCCTGCGCGACGCCGGCCATCGTATCCTGCGGGCGTTGCTGCGCGGCGGACCCGGCGCCCAGATCGCGGCCAAGGACCTGATCCTGGCGATCTCGGGCCGATCGATCGACGACGATCTGGTCGAGGACACGGCCCAACGCATCGCCCGCATCCGGACCACGGAGGAGGGACGCGAGGGCATCGCCGCATTCCTGGAGAAGCGCCGGCCGCCGTGGCAGAAGAGCTGAAGTAATCGTGGCGCCACTCCCGGAAACCAGCGAGTCCGTGGCGGGGCGCCGGCTCCAATCGCTCCGCGGCTTGCTGCGCATCTACGCCGGCTCGTTCCGCGACCTGGTACCGATCATCGTGGTCATCGGGTTCTTCCAGATCGTGGTGCTGCAACAGCCGTTCCCCGATCTCGAGCGGGTGCTGGTCGGCCTGGTCTTCGTGGTGGTCGGCCTGAGCCTCTTCGTCCAGGGGCTGGAGATCGGGCTGTTTCCGCTCGGCGAGTCCATGGCCGGGGCTTTCGCCCGCAAGGGCAGCCTGACCGCGCTGCTCGCCTTCGCGTTCTGCCTGGGCTTCGGTACCACGGTGGCCGAACCGGCGTTGATCGCGGTCTCCGCCAAGGCAGCCGAAGTGGCCGGGTCGGCGGGGTTTATCCTCGACCAGGAGGAGGCCCGGGCCGACTATGCCTTGCAGCTGCGCCTGACCGTGGCGCTATCGGTCGGCGCCAGCTTGGTGCTCGGCGTGTTCCGCATCCTCAAGGGTTGGCCGATCCACTACCTGATTATCTCCGGCTATCTGATCGTGGTGGTCGTCACCGGATTCGCCCCGCCGGAAATAGTCGGCATCGCCTATGACTCGGGCGGGGTTACCACCTCGACCATGACCGTGCCGCTGGTCGCCGCGCTCGGCGTCGGCCTGGCGTCGGTAATCCGTGGCCGCAATCCGCTGCTCGATGGCTTCGGCCTGATCGCCTTCGCCAGCCTGATGCCGATAATTTTCGTGCTGTTGTTCGGAATGGTGGTGTAGCGCGCCGATGCTGGGGCTCGTGGAAACCATCGGGCAGACCACCGTCGCGACGCTGCGTGACGTGACGCCGATCGTGGCGATCCTGTTCGGCTTCCAGTGGTTGGTGCTGCGCCGGCGGCCACCCAACCTAAAACGCATCGCGACCGGCTTCGTCTATGTGCTGCTCGGCCTGACCCTGTTCCTGGTCGGGCTCGAGGAGGCGCTGTTCCCGCTCGGCGAGACCATGGCTCGGCAGCTTGCCGCGCAGGCCATGATCGGCGCGGAGTCGGGTCTGGGCACGGGGTCGGGCACGGGGCCGGGCACGGATCTGGATTGGCGCGACTACGTCTGGGTCTACGTCTTTGCCGCCGCGATCGGCTTCGCGACCACGGTCGCCGAACCGGCGCTGATCGCGGTCTCGCTCAAGGCACAAGAAGTTTCGGGCGGCGCGCTCGATGCGCGCGGTCTGCGCATGGCGGTCGCGGTCGGGGTCGCGGTGGGCGTGGCGCTGGGCGCTTACCGAATCGTATCGGGCACGCCGCTGCAGTATTACATCATCATCGGCTACCTGGTGGTGGTGATTCAGACCTGGAAGACCGCCAAGGCGGTGGTGCCGCTGGCCTACGACTCGGGTGGGGTCACGACTTCGACGGTGACCGTGCCGGTGGTGACCGCGCTCGGCCTCGGCTTGGCCTCGACGATCCCGGGGCGCAGTCCGCTCATCGACGGGTTCGGATTGATCGCTTTCGCCAGCCTGTTCCCTATAATGTCGGTCATGGGCTACGCCATGTTGACCGACTGGCGGCGCCGCCGTTCCGGCGCACGGAGTTCGGAGACAGAAACATGAGACTCAAGCTGATCGTCGTGATGGTCGATGAGGAGAAGACCCAGGAGGTGATTCATGCCGCGCGCGAGGGCGGGGCGACCGGGGTAACGGTGATCACTTCGGGGCGCGGCGAGGGGCTGAGGCCCGAGAAGACTTTTCTCGGCCTCGAGCTGAACGCCACGCGGGACGTGGTGCTGTTCCTGGTCGCCGAGCCGCGCGCGCGTGACATCCTGGAGGCGATCGCCGCGGCCGGCCGGTTCGACGACGAGCCCGGTACCGGGATCGCCTTCCAGATCGCCATCGAGGACGCGGTCGGCCTGAAGACCCAACTGCCCACGCTGCTGCACGAGATCGGGGAAGAGGTATGAACGCCCACGAAACCACCAAGGTGAGCGAGGCGATGACCGCCTCGGTCCACACCATCGACGCCATGGCCACCGTTAAGGACGCGATCCAGGCGATGCGCGAACATGGCGTCAGCTCGCTCGCCGTGGAACGCCGCGACGAGCACGACGAGTTCGGCCTTCTGGTGATCTCTGACATCGCGCGCGACGTGATTGCCGTGAACCGCGCTGCCGAGCGGGTCAACGTCTACGAGATCATGTCCAAGCCGGTGGTATCCTTGCCCGCGGACATGAGCATCAAATACGCCGTGCGCCTGCTGGTTCGATTCGAACTGTCGCGCGCGCTGGTGATCGATGCCGCGCGCAAACCGGTCGGCATCGTGACCCTGCGCGACATGGTGCTGCGCTACGGCGCCGATTGACGCGGCGCGGAGAACCGATCCAGCCATGTTCCGCAAGGTCCTGATTGCCAATCGAGGCGAGATCGCCTGCCGCGTCATGCGCACGGCGCGGCGCATGGGCATCGCCACGGTCGCGGTCTATTCCGACGCCGATGCCCAAGCGGCCCACGTTGAAGCGGCCGACGAGGCGCGGCGCATTGGACCGGCGCCGGCGGCCGAGAGCTATCTGAATATCGCGGCCATCGTCGGCGCGGCTCAGGCGGCCGGCGCCCAGGCGGTCCATCCCGGCTACGGTTTCCTGGCCGAGAATGCGGATTTCGCCAAGGCCTGCATCAAGGCCGGGCTGGTCTTCGTCGGCCCGCCGCCGGCGGCGATCCGGGCGCTCGGCTCGAAGGCGGCGGCCAAGGAGATCATGGCCAAGGCCGGGGTGCCGCTGGTGCCCGGTTACCACGGCGCCGATCAGGATCCGGAGACCCTCGCCCAGGCCGCGGCCGGAACCGGCTATCCGGTGCTGATCAAGGCTTCGGCCGGCGGCGGCGGCAAGGGCATGCGGGTGGTCGAGAAGCCGGGCGAGTTCGGCGCCGCGCTCGAATCTGCCCGGCGCGAGGCGCGCGCTGCGTTCGGCGACGACCGGGTCATCATCGAGGCCTACTTGGAGCGTCCGCGCCACATCGAAATTCAGGTCTTCGCCGATTCCCGCGGCAACACGCTGCACCTCTTCGAGCGCGACTGCTCGATCCAGCGCCGCCACCAGAAAGTCATTGAGGAGGCGCCGGCACCGGGGCTAAGCGCGGCGCGGCGCGCGGAAATGGGCGC
>CAXMQD010000458.1:0-2934 GCA_964194965.1 uncultured Acidimicrobiia bacterium
AATTTGGTCCAACCCGGTGGCGGCGACTCGATGAGGTAATACAGGAATCCGTCCGGCGAGGCATGAAACGCCGGCATCGGCGCCAGAGCGAGTCCGGCAAAGATGCACCAGCGCCGCAGCGCCAATCGCCTTTTGACTATCGCAAGGCTGTCAGGTTTCGCTTCCATGCGGCCGTCCCGCTCCGATCCCGTTCCTCTGCGACGGCCGTACCCGCCGCCATCGCAATCTCCACGAGCATTGTGCGGAAAGCAAGGCGAGCGCGCGCCTGCCCCGGCAAGCGGGAAAGGGAGTCGATCCGCTCTGGTTCAGGCTCTTCCGGTTCGTCTCAGCGGCTTGCGGCGCCGCCCCCATCCCCCGGGCAGCGCAGCAGGAGGTGGTTGAGGCCGCCCAAGGCGGCGTGGAGCTGGTCGAACTGGGCCTTGAAGGCGTTCCAGTCGAGGCCGCTGTCGAGCGCTTGGAGCGCGGCGTGGATCTCGCCCAGGGAGGCTTTGCCGTCGACGCGCGCGAGGATCGGCGCGGCCAGGCGCGGCACGGCAAAGCTCAGAGACAGCCCATCGAATTCGGCCGCGATTCGCCCGCCCCGGGTGACCGCGCGGGCCAGCGCCGGGCCCGGCAGCTCGCGCATCACCGGCACCGCAGCCGGCGTCTCCGCCCGGGCCACGCTGTCGGTCCGGTTCGACGCCTTCACCACATAGAAGACGTGCCGCTTGATATTGCCCGCCAGCTTTTCGGCGAAGGCGGCGCGGGCCAGCGGATCGAGGCCGATGAGCCGCTTGAGCAGAACCGGGTCCTTCAGGTAACTCGCCGGCTCGTAGCGCGCCGGCTCGATGAAGCTGACCAGGCGCAAGCCCGCGCCGGTGACCAGCGCCGCCGCCTGTTCGACGGTGTAGGCGCGGTCGCGGGCGTGGAGCAGCAGGTCGACCAGCTCCGCGTCGCTTTGTTTGTGGTCGCTCAGGAAGGGGTTGCGCGTGAGCCAGTTGGTGGCCGGCAGCGCCGCGAGCAGGCGCCGCGCGAGGCCAACCCGCTCGGCGAGCGCCAGTCCCTCGCCCAGATCGCGCAGCATGGCCTGGGCCGGATAGACCCCGCCGCGGCCGAACGGCGCGTAGAGCATGAGCCCCATGCCGCCGGCCGCCTGAAGCGCTTCGGCCAGCGCGGCGAGCCCGGCGGGGGGATCTTCCAGATGGTGCAGCACCCCGCAGCAGTCGATGTAGTCGAAGCTCCCGAGGCCGAGCTTGGACAACTCGAGCAGCGAGCCCCGATGGAAGCTGATGTTGGTCAGGCCGCGTTCGTTCGCGCGCGCCTCGGCGATCTCGCGCGCGGCCTGGGCGACGTCGAGATAGACGACCTCCCCGGGCGCCTCCCCCCCGGGCACCCCCTGCCCCCGTTCCCGGGCCCGATCGCTCAGTTGTTGCGCCAGCATGATCGCGGCGTCGCCGGTGCCGCCGCCGGCGACCAACGCCCGGAACGGCTTGGCGAATTCGCCCCGGCCGGCGAAGACGTAGTGGTCGATCTCCGCCAGGTTGCTGGGCGAACCGGCGATCAGGCGCTTGCCCTCGTCCTTGGGATCGCGCGCCGGGTAGGGATAGGCCTCGTACTGGTCCCGGACCGGCTCGTCCATCACTGACGTCCAGTGGTCAGCACCACCTTGCCGGTCGATTTGCGGGATTTGAGCAGATTCAGCGCGGCGCCGGCCTCGGAAATGTCGAGACGGTACGAGACGTGGGGATCGAGTTTGCCGGCGCCATACCACGCGAACAACTGTTCGTAGCCGGCGGCGACCAGCTCCGGCGCGCGGGCCCGGTAGCTGCCCCAGTAAAAGCCGATCGCCGAGACGTTCTTGACCAGCAGGATATTGGCTGGGATCTGCTGCACCTTGCCGGCGGCGAAGCCGATCACGATCAATCGCGCACCCCAGGCGACGCAGCGCAGCGAGGCTTCGAAGAGCGCGCCACCGACCGGATCGAAAACCACCTCGGCGCCCTGCTTGCCGAGCCCTGCCGCGATCTCCTTGACCCGGGCGCGAATGTCCTCGGTGGCGGTATCGATCAGGTAGTCGGCGCCGTGTGCCTCGGCGACCTTGAGCTTTTCGGCGCCCCGCGCGGTCGCGATGACGGTCGCCCCCATGGCCTTGCCGACCTCGACCGTGGCCAAACCCGCGCCGCCGGCCGCGCCGTGGACCAGCAGCAACTCGCCGGGCCGCAACTGGGCACGCCAGTCGAGCGCGCCCTGGGCGGTGCCGTAGGTGACCGCGAAGCCGGCCGCGGTCACGAAATCCATGGCGTCGGGGATCTCGAAGACGCTGTCCTCGCGGGCCAGCGCAGCCTCCGCGAAGGCGCCGGAGGCGGGCAGCGCCAGCACCCGGTCGCCGGGCGCGATCCGGGTCACGTTCGACCCCACGGCCTCGACGACGCCAGCGGCCTCCAGGCCCGGGGTGAAGGGAAACGGCGGCTTTTCCTGGTACTTCCCGGCGACCATCAGAATGTCGGCGAAGTTGACGCCGGCGGCGTGGACCGCCAGGCGGACCTCGCCGGGACCCGGCTCCGGTGCGTCGACCTCGCCGAGACGTAAGCCCTCCGGCTCGCCCCAGGCCTCGCAGAGCACCGCGCGCATGGTTCTCGGGCCCCCGGTCCGGCTCAGACCGGGCCGTCCGCGGGCGGGCGCAGTTCGCCCACCACGGTGCCGGCGCGGTTGCGCAATTGCGGCTTGCAGAGCTCGTGCCCGGCGTCGAGCAGGCCGAACCGAGCCAGCAGCCCGGCCATGGCGACCTCGGCGGCGCGGCCGGCGCCATCGTCGATCTTGAGCGCGATGCCCAGGCCCTCCCCGGTCAATGCGCCGCAGTAGACGCCCTCGGCGCCGGTCTTGATCAGGGCGCGGCCGCCGGTCTCCGAAATCACCCGGGTGCAGAACCGGCCGGTTCCGGAGACCATGAAGGGC
>CAXMQD010000459.1:0-9961 GCA_964194965.1 uncultured Acidimicrobiia bacterium
GGGCGCGAGACCGCCGAGCGGCTGCGCGACGTCAGCATCGCGATCTACGCCCGCGCGCGCGACCACGCCGAGACCCGGGGCATCATCGTGGCCGACACAAAGTTCGAGTTCGGCCGCGACGCCGACGGCGAGTTGGTGCTGATCGACGAGGCGGTGACCCCGGATTCCTCGCGCTTTTGGCCAATCGATTCCTATGCGCCCGGTTCCAGCCCGCCGAGCTTCGACAAGCAGTTCGTCCGCGACTACCTGGAAACCCTCGACTGGGACAAGACCGCGCCGGGCCCTGAGCTGCCGGACGACATCGCCCAAAAGACCGCCGAGAAGTACCGCGAGGCGCAACGGCGGCTGATTGGAGGCGACTGAGAGTCCGGCGCGTCCCTATCACCGTCCGGCAACTCGTAGTACACTTCGCCCCGATTGCGTGGCAGAAGATACCTGAACCGGGGGACGGACATTGGAACGTCGGCTCGCCGCGATCATGGCCGCGGACGTCGTGGGCTACAGCCGCCTCATGGGCGAGGACGAGGCGGGCACTCTAGCTGCGCTCAAGGCTCACCGTCAGGAGCTGATCGATCCGGAAATCGCCGCGCATAGCGGCCGCATCGTCAAGCTGATGGGCGACGGCACGCTGGTCGAGTTCGCCAGCGTGGTCGATGCCGTGGAATGCGCGATCGCGATCCAGCGGGGCATGGGCGGGCGCCATGACGGTGTCCCCGAGGAACGGCGGATAACGCTGCGCATCGGCATCAACATCGGCGACGTCATCGTCGAGGGCGAGGATATCTACGGCGATGGCGTCAACGTGGCGGCGCGGATCGAGGGATTAGCCGAGCCGGGCGGAATCTGCATCTCCCGCGCCGCGCGCGATCAAGTCCGCGACAAGCTCGACTATGCGCTCGACGATCTGGGCAAGCACGAGGTCAAGAACATCGCCCGGCCGGTCCGCGTGTTCCGCGTCTTGACCGATGTGGAAGGGGCCGAGACGGCCGGATCGACCCGCGGCGGACCAAGGCCCTGGCGGTGGGCGGCGGCGGTGGGGGTAGTGGTCGCCACCGTCGGCGGCTTGGCCGCCTGGCAACTTTGGCCGTCCGCCCCCGCCCCGGTGGCAACGACGGCCCCGGCGCCGGAGGTTGTCTCGGAACCGGCGACAACACCGGTCCCGCTTCCCGATAAACCGTCGATCGCGGTGCTCCCGTTCATCAACATGAGCGACGATCCCGAACAGGAATATTTCTCCGACGGGATCACCGAGGACATCATCACCGACCTCTCGAAGATGTCCGGCCTGTTCGTGGTCTCGCGCAATTCCTCCTTCACCTACAAGGGCAGGGCCGTGAAGGTCCGGGACGTGGGACGCGACCTCGGCGTGCGCCACGTGCTGGAAGGCAGCGTGCGCAAGTCCGGTAGCCGGGTGCGGATCACCGCACAGTTGATCGACGCGACGACCGGCGACCACGTCTGGGCGGAGCGCTACGACCGCGAACTGACCGACGTCTTCGCGGTCCAGGACGAAGTCACTCAGGAGATCGTGTCGGTGTTGGCGGTCAAGCTGAGCGCCGAAGAAGCGGCACGGCTTCGGCGCTTGGTGCCGGTCGACGCTGACGCCTACGACTTGCTGCTGCGCGGCTTGGCGTTGCAGCGCCGCTATTCGCGCGAGACCATTGCCGAATCGATCGAGTATTTCGAGAAGGCGATCGCAATCGAACCGAGGTACGCCCGAGCCCACGCAAATATTGGGTATTCGCGCTCGATAGAAGTCTTGAATGGCTGGTCCGGAGACCGGGAGGCGGCGCTTCGCGAGGCTGAAAGCCACATAGAGGAGGCGGTTCGCCTCGATCCCACGCTGCCGCAGGTCCATTTCGCGGCCAGCTTGCTATATCGGATCCGGCGCCAACTCGACGAGGCGCTGGCGGCAATCCACAAGGCCATCGAGTTGAAACCCAACTACGCGGAGGGCTATGGGTCCATGGCAATGGTATTGACCTATGCCGGCCGCGCGGACGAGGGGCTCGAGGCCGCTCAAACGTCGATGCGGCTCAATCCCGTCAACAGCTTCTTCATTTATTGGGTCCTGGGGCAGAGCTACTTCCATCTTGAGCGCTACGACGAAGCGGCCGTCCAATTCGAACGGGCGGTCGAGGCCAATCCGCAGTTTCTCCGCGGGCATCTTCTGTTGGCAGCTACTTACGGTCAACTGGGCCGCATCGAGGACGCTGAGTGGGAGGCGCAGGAGGCGCTGACTCTGCTGCCCGAGTTGAGCCTGCGTCAGCGCCGCGCGATCGTTCCTTACAAAAAACAGGCCGACGTCGAGCGTTACATCGATGGCCTGCGCAAGGCCGGGATCCCCGAATGAATCGTCACGTTAGTAGGAGGCATGCCGTGAAACGACGGACTCTTATGGCAACGGCAGTTGTGGTATTTTCGGCCCCGTGGTTGTCCGCGGCTCCGGCGCTTGCGCTCCATGATACGCCGCTGGCGTCCCCGGAAAGCGCCGCCGTATCCGGCCCAACCTCCGGCTACCAATACAGAAAACCGGAGACCCGCGCCATTCAGGACGACGACGATATCAACTCAGCGTTCCTCTGGATCGAGAGTGGGGCGGAGGCCTGGTCGCGGGCCGAAGGGGCGGCCGGGAAGGCCTGCGCGAGCTGCCACGGCCGCGCCGAGGAATCCATGAAGGGCGTCGGCGCCAGTTATCCCAAGTATCACGCGCCGTCCGGCAAGCCGATCAATCTGGAGCAGCGGATCAACCTCTGCCGCACCGAGAACATGCGGGCCCCGGCCTGGGACTGGGAGACGGACGAGCTGCTCGCCATGACCACCTACGTCAAACACCAGTCCCGCGGCATGCCGGTGGCCGTCGATATCGATGGACCGGCGCGGCCGTTTTTCGAGGCGGGCAAGTTATTGTTCCACAAGCGCCTCGGCCAGATCGACATGGCCTGCAGCCACTGCCACGACGGCCAGGTCGGCAGAAACCTGCGTGGGCAGGAGCTGAGCCAGGCACAGGTCAACGGCTTTCCCACCTATGTCCTCGGGTTTCAGCGCGTGGTGTCGGTGAGTTTCTTGTTCCGGTTCTGCAACTCGCGCGTCCGGGCGGCGCCTTATGACTTCGGCTCCGAGGCGTATGTCGGCCTGGAACTCTATACCACGTGGCGCGGTCAGGGCCTGCCGGTGGAGACTCCCGCGGTTCGGTGAAAATCCGGCCCGCACGGCCGGCCCGCATGGACTGTCCATTGCCGCGGGCCGGGGGAATCGATATCGAAATTCCGGTATTGGGGCGCGGGCTCGCGCGCCCCCGCATAACGGGAGCCCGGCGCGGCGCCGCCGGGAGGTCCCTCGCGATCGCCGTTTCGGGTTAGGTGCCGGAGCCCCCCGCGGCGCGTTTGCCCGGTTCGGCTGCTTGCTCGGTGGTGCCCAGCTTGCGCGCCGCGGTGTTGGCCTCCGCGACCGCTTTCGAGTCGAGCCGGCGGCACTGGCCTTCGAGGTGGGCACCGGCCTCCACGGCGAGGCTATCGTGAATCACATCCCCCTGGATTTTGGCAGAGCGCGCGACCGTCACGGTCGGCGCCTCGATCTGCCCGGTTACCGAGCCGGAGACGTGGACCGCCTGGCCGTAAACCGCGCCGGTGACCTGGGCGCCCTCGCCCACGGTGACGGTGCGGCTGCGAATGTCGCCTTCGACCGTGCCCTTGATCTGGACGTCGCCCGCGCAATGCAGGTCGCCGATGATTTTTAGATCGGCGCTGATGACCGAGGGCTCGCCGCCGTTGCCGCCGGAGCCTGATGGCGCGGTCTGGCCTGATTCATCCGCCGACTTGCTTCCCTGTGTGAACATGCTTGTCTCCCTAGTTTTGCTCTTGTGGATGAGCGACCGGCTCCGGCTACCGTTCGAAGATCGGCTTGCGCTCGATGTTGGGGCGCCACGGACGGCGTCCCTCGTGGTGGGCGCCCGGTTCGACCGTCAACTCGTTATGGAAGATGTTGCCGACAACCTGGGCCGTGTTGCCCAGACGCACCTTGTTCGCCTGCACCGGGCCCACGGCGATGCCGAAGATGGTGACCATTTCGGCCAGAATGGAGCCCTCGACCTGGCCATGCTCGCCGACAATCACGCTGCGGCCGCTGACATTGCCGATGACCCGGCCATCGACTTCAATTTGGCCGTCGGTCTGAAGGTCGCCGATGATCGTCAGATCGTCTTGGATGACCGTGCGGGGCGCGTCACCCGGCCAGGAATCCCGGCCGCCTGGCCCGCGCCGGATATCGATGGCCGCCGTCGTGTTTCGGAGCATCGTTTCAAGACCTCGATCGATGTGTTTTCAGGCACACGCTTTCTTTGGCCTCCCATGACCCCAATGCGCCGGCAGAAAGTCCTGTAAATCAGGATTCCGGCCGAATCGACTGCCCGCTGCCGCGTCGGTGACCGGCTTTGGGCCGGATTAGGCTCGGCACCATAACAGTTTTTGCCGGCGCCGTCGCGCGGCGCAACGGCAAAACGAATCCAAGCGAGTTTCCCTCATGTGCTGGAAAAATCAAGCGCTTAACGAAGAAACTTCCATCGATTGCGAAATTTCCTCGCCAATCCGGGCAAAGCCGTGCCAATCCGTGACGGTTGCCACGACTTTGCCCGAATAATGACACGGATACGGCAATCGAAACTTCACCAGACTGGGGCGTTATAGGGGCTATGGGAGCGAATTTTTTTCATCAAATCCGTTGGAGGCAAAATCCGATGGCCAAGTTTTCCGAGAGACTTTCCGGGTTGTTCACGCCCGGCACCGTTACCTCACTCCGGCCCAACGACCTCCGTACCGGGGAGATGTTCGCCCGGATGACCGAGACTCAGATTACCGAGACAGCCCGGGTCCTGGGCCTCACCGAGGATGACGTCGGAATCCCGCATGTGCGCTATGCTTCGCGGCTGCACCGCGCCAACCGGACTCTCGACCAGGGCCAGCGCACCCTGGCTCTGCTCAGTTTCCTGAGTCGCTTCGATCGGGTCGCGCCGCACCACGCGGACTTGCGTCCTTGAAGCGGGACGCCTTCACCGCTTAGCATCGCCCGCTCTAGGGGCGCTGGACGTCCCGTCGCCTCGATAGCTGCGAGGGTGGGTGATGCGGTGCCAAGCCTGCGGCACGGATAACATGACGGATCGGCGCTTCTGCGCCGGTTGCGGGGCGCCGCTCGCCGTCAATTGCGCAGGCTGTGGCTTTCAAAATCAGCCGGACGCAAGATTTTGCGGTGGCTGTGGCCAACCCCTGGGCGCCACCGCCGCACCCGCCCCGTTGGCCGCCCCGTTGGCCGCCCCGTTGGTCGCCCCGTCGGCCGTGCCGCCACCGATTCCACCTGCCCCAACCGCCGGCGAGCGCCGCCAGGTCACCATCCTGTTCGCCGATATCGCCGGTTTCACCGACCTATCGAGCACTCTCGACGCCGAAGAGTTGCACGCCCTGGTGTCGCGGTTCTTTACCGCCGCCGACCGGGCCATCGAGAATTATGGCGGCACGGTCGACAAGCACATGGGGGACGCGGTGATGGCGCTGTTCGGCGCGCCGGTCGCCCACGGCGACGACCCGCTGCGCGCGGTCCGCGCCGCCTTCGATATTCACAGCGACATGGAGGGGCTGAGCGCCGACCTCGGCCGCGAACTGCGGGTTCACGTGGGCATTGCCAGCGGTGAGGTGGTGGCCGGCGACCTCGGCAGCGAGCGGCGCCGGGAATACACGGTCCTGGGTGATTCGGTGAACTTGGCCTCGCGCTTGGACGGCCTGGCCGAGGCCGGCCAGACGCTGATCGCCGAGGCGGTCCAGCGCGCCGTGGCCCAGGCGGTCGACTGCGAGGCCTTGGGCGAAGTCGCGATCAAAGGCCTGGACAAGCCGGTCCGGGTGTGGCGCGCGCGCGGACTGGCGGGCGAAGCGCAGGCTGGCGCGCGCGGGCCACTGGTCGGCCGCAAGTCCGAGCTGCGCCAGTTCGCCGGCGTGCTCGACGCCTGCCGCGAGGCCGGCGCCGGCCAAGCTGTGGTGCTGCGCGGCGAAGCCGGGATCGGCAAGACCCGCCTGGTCGAGGAATTCACCGCCATGGCCCGGGCGCGGGGCTTCGCCGCGCACAAAAGCCTGGTGCTGGACTTCGGCGTCGGCACGGGTCAGGACGCGATTCGCTCGCTGGTGCGCAGTCTCATGGGGCTGATCGCCGGCGGCGACGAGGCGGCACGCGGGCACGCGGCCGAGGAAGCGGTCGCGGCGGGCTGGCTGAAACCGGACCAACGCGTGTTCCTGAACGACCTGCTCGACCTGACCCAGCCCATCGATCTGCGCGGGCTCTACGACGCCATGGACAACGAGACCCGCAACCGAGGCAAACAGGACGTGGTGGCGGCGCTGATCGTGGGCGCGAGCAGGCGCGGCCCGCTGATCGTCACGATCGAGGACGCCCATTGGGCCACCGCCCTGATCCTATCGCATCTGGCGCGCATGGCCGCGACGGTGCGCGATTGTCCCGCGATTCTGGTGATAACCACGCGCATCGAGGGCGACCCGCTGGATAATGCCTGGCGCGCCGAAACCGGGGGTGCGCCGTTGATGACCATCGATCTTGCGCCCCTGCGCGAGGCCGAGGCCCTGGAGCTGGCGGGCGGGCTGATCGAGGTCAACGAGCAGGTCGTGCGGGATTGCATCGCGCGCGCCGAAGGCAATCCCTTGTTCTTGGAGCAACTGCTGCGCAATGCCGAGGAAAGCACGGAAGAGGCGGTGCCTGCCTCGATCCAGAGCCTGGTGCTGGCGCGCATGGATCGGCTCTCGGGACCGGGCAAGGCGGCGCTGCAAGCAGCCTCGGTGATCGGTCAACGCTTCGCGCTCGATGCGCTCCGCCATCTGATTGAAAACCCGGGTTACGATTGCCGCGAGCTGGTCGTACAACACCTGGTGCGGCCGGAGGGCGGCGTCTATCTCTTCGCCCACGCGCTGATCCGGGAGGGCATCTATTCCTCGCTGCTCAATACCCGTAAGCGCGAGTTGCACGGGCGTGCCGTCCGGTACTACGGCGATGAAGATCCATTGTTGCGCGCCGAACACCTGGACCGCGCCGAGGACCCGGCGGCACCTGGGGCCTACTTGGACGCGGCCGAGGCGCAAGCCGCGGGCTATCGCTACGAACGCGCGCTCGGCCTGATCGCCCGCGGTCTCGAAATCGCGACGCAGTCCGGCGACCGGTTCGCGCTGACTTGCCTGAAGGCCGAGATGCTGCACGACTTGGGCTCGATACCCCAGAGCCGGTCGGCGTTTTCCGAATCGGTCGATCTCGCGCGGGACGACAGCCAGCGTTGCCGCGCCTGGATCGGCCTGGCGGGCTGCATGCGGATTACCGACGAATACGACGAGGCCTATGCCGCGTTGGAAAAGGCCGAAGCGGTCGCGGCCGATCTCGGCCTGACGCTGGAATTGGCCCGGATTCACTATAATCGGGGCAATCTTCACTTTCCGCTTGGCAAGATCGACGACTGTCGTGTGGAGCACGAGCTTTCGCTGACATTCGCTCGCAAGGCGGGTTCGCCCGAAGCCGAGGCCCGTGCCTTGAGTGGCGTGGCGGACGCCGAATACGCCCGCGGGCGGATGATCACCTCTCATGATTATTTTCGCCGTTGCGTCGAGCTGTGCCGCAAGCATGGCTTTGGCCGTATCGAGGTCGCCAACTTATCCATGTTCGGTTTCAGCCGGTACTTTTTCGACACCATACAAAGCGGCGTGGACGATGGCCTCGCGGCAATCGAGGCGGCGCGGAAGGTCGGCCATCGCCGCGCCGAGCTGCTCGGCCAGGTGTTGTGCGTCTATGCTTTGGTGGAACTTGGCGAATTGGACCGGGCCAAGGCCCATTCAGCGGAGGCGCAAGCCCTGGTTCAACGGCTCGGCGCAATGCGCTTCGAGGCGCAGAATCTGACTTGGCTGGCGCGGATCAGAATCGCGGAGGGTCGGCGATCCGAGGCGCTTGAGTTGCTGGAGCAGGCGTTTCAGATCAGCCGGGAAACCGGTCTCGCCTTCACCGGGCCGCGGGTCTTGGGCAACATCGCTTTGGTCACCGAGGATTTGGAAAAACGGCGAAGTGCCTTGAAGGAAGGCGAAGCGATCCTGCGATCGGGCGCGATCAGCCACAATTACTTCTGGTTCTATCGAGACGCCATCGAGGTCTCCTTGAACATCGGCGATTGGGCGAGCGTCGAGCGATACGCCGCGGCGCTGGAAGATTACACCCGGCCGGAGCCACTGCCCTGGTGCGATTTCTTCATCGCGCGCGGGCGAGCCCTGGCGGCCTTCGGCCAGGGCCGGCGCGGTGCCGAAACCCTAGCCGAGCTTCGGCGCCTGCGCGAGCAGGCCGAACGGAACGGATTCACGACCGTATTGCCGGCCCTCGACGCCGCGCTTGAAGCCGCGTAGGGTTCCGCCGCGCTCGACCACCGGCGATTTGACAGCGGCTCGGATACGAACCTAGCTTGGCGCCCCGGGAGCCTCAAATTACTGGCTTGCATTCACCATACGCCCTAGTATGAATTAAGTTGAAAAATAATCGGGAGGTCACTCATGAAAAAGCAACTTTTGACGGCGTCGCTCGGTCTCGCCATGACCATGGCATTGGCGGCCGGCGCGCAGGCTAAAACCCTCGTATACTGCTCGGAGGGCAGTCCCGAGGGCTTCACCCCGGCGCCCTACACTTCCGGCACCACTTTCGACGCCTCGTCGCGCCAGCTCTTCAACCGCCTGGTCGAGTTCGGCCGCGGCACCACCGAGATCGTGCCGGCATTGGCTGAATCCTGGGAAGTCGGCAACGGCGGGCTGGAGTACACCTTCCATCTGCGCAAGGGCGTCAAGTTTCACACCACCAAGGACTTCACGCCGAGCCGCGATTTCAACGCCGATGACGTGCTGTTCAGCATCGGCCGCCAGAAGGACGAGAACCATCCCTACTACAAGATCTCGGGCGGCCAATACGAGTACTTCGTCGGCATGGACATGGCGAACATCATCAAATCCATCGACAAAGTCGACGACAGCACGGTCAGGTTCGTGCTCAGCAAGCCGGAGGCGCCGTTTATCGCCAACATGGCGATGGATTTCGCTTCGATCACCTCGGCCGAATACGCCGATAAGATGATGGCCGCGGGCACGCCCGACCAGACCGACCTTACGCCGGTCGGCACCGGGCCTTTTCAGTTGGTCGGCTATCAGAAGGACTCGCAGATCCGCTATCAGGCACATCCGGGCTACTGGGCCGGCAAGGCGCCCATCGACAGGTTGATCTTCTCGATCACGCCCGATCCTTCGGTGCGCTATCAGAAGCTCAAGGCCAACGAGTGCCAGGTCATGCCCTACCCGAACCCGGCCGACGTCGAGGCGATGTCCAAGGATCCGGACATCAACCTGATGCAGCAGGAAGGGCTCAACGTCGGTTATCTGGCGTTCAACACCGAGAAGGCGCCGTTCACCGACAAGCGGGTGCGTCAGGCGCTCAACATGGCGATCAACAAGCAGGCGATCATCGACGTCGTGTTCCAGGGCGCCGGCAAGGCGGCCAAGAACCCGATCCCGCCGACCATCTGGTCCTACAACGACGCGGTTCAAGACTACCCCTACGATCCAGAGAAGGCGAAGGCGATGCTCGCCGAAGCCGGGGTTTCCGGGCTCAAGACCAATATCTGGGCCATGCCGGTACAGCGGCCCTATAACCCCAACGCGCGGCGCATGGCCGAGCTGATCCAGGCCGACTGGGCCAAGGTCGGCGTCGAGGCCGAGATCGTGTCCTTCGAATGGGGCGAGTACCTGAAGCGCTCCAAGCTGGGCGAGCACGACACCGTGCTGCTGGGATGGACCGGCGACAACGGCGACCCGGACAACTTCCTCTACGTGCTGCTCGGCTGCGAGGCGGCCAAAGACAGTGCCAACCGGGCGCGCTGGTGCCACAAGCCCTTCGA
>CAXMQD010000460.1:0-10447 GCA_964194965.1 uncultured Acidimicrobiia bacterium
TGGTGGACGCCTACCAAGTCATCGAGGCGGACAAGGAGAAAATCCAGGCCCAGCTTCAGGACATCGCGATCCTGCAGTCGCTGCGCGACGACCTGATGGCCAGGCTGGCCAAGACCGAGACCGACGTCGAGACACAGCGGGAATTGAGCGACGAGGCGCAGACCCAGGTGCAACTGCTCAACCGCCAAATCCTGGCGCTGCGCCAACAGCTCGCCGATCTCGCCACCGCGCTGGAGGTGGCCGAGACCGCCGACAAGGAAAAAGAAGTCCAGATCGCCGATCTCGGCCGCCGCCTCAACGTGGCGCTGGCCTCCAAGGTGCAGGAGCTGGCGCGCTACCGTTCCGAATTTTTTGGCCGCCTGCACGAGGTGCTGGGCGCGCGCAAGGACGTGCGCATCGTTGGCGACCGCTTCGTGTTCCAGTCCGAGGTGCTATTCGAGACCGGCTCCGCCGAACTTGGCGGGGCCGGCCAGCAGCAGCTCAGCGATCTTGCGCAGGCGCTCATCGAAATCGCGGTGCGCATCCCCAAGAACCTGCCTTGGGTGCTGCGTGTCGACGGCCATACCGACCGAATACCGATCCACACGCCCGAGTTTCCATCGAACTGGGAGCTTTCGACCGCGCGCGCCATCTCGGTGGTGCGCTTCCTGATCGAGCAGGGCATCTCCGCCGACCACCTGGCCGCCACCGGTTTCGGCGAGTTTCAGCCGCTCGATCCAGGATCGACCGAGGAAGCCCTGCGCCGCAACCGCCGCATCGAACTCAAGCTGACCCAACGCTAAAGCGGCATTCCTCTAAACCTCGAAAGCTATCCGAGGGTGACGGGAAGAGCTTGTATGGAGAACCGCTTAACTCGCCGCGACCGTTTCCTCGGTGGGCGGCACCGCCATCTCCAGAGCCTGGTCGAACTGCAGCGCCGCCAGGCGCGCATAGAGGCCGCCGGCCCCAATCAGTTCGCGGTGCGTGCCGCTGGCGACGATCTGACCCTGGTCCATGACCACGATGCGGTCGGCCTTGAGCACGGTCGCCAGGCGGTGGGCGATGACCAGCGTGGTGCGCCCGGCCATGAGTTTGTCCAGCGCCTGCTGTACGGCACGCTCGCTCTCGGCGTCGAGCGCGCTGGTCGCCTCGTCGAGCAGCAGCAGCGCCGGGTCGCGCAAGATCGCCCGCGCGATCGCGATGCGCTGGCGCTGGCCACCGGAAAGGCGCACGCCACGCTCGCCCAGGAAAGTGCCGAGTCCCTCGGGCAGGCGCTCTAGGAACTCGAGCGCCGCGGCCGCGTCGGCGGCGCGCAGGACCGCCTCGTCGCTGGCCTCGGGCTTGCCGTAACGGATGTTCTCCCAGGCCGAGCCCGAGAAGATCACCGGCTCCTGAGGCACCAGGCCAATGCGTGCGCGCAGCTCCGCGGGCTTGGCGTCGCGCAAGGAGACCCCATCAAAGGTAATGCGCCCGGCGCCTGGATCGTAGAAGCGCAGCAGCAACTGGAATACCGTGGTCTTGCCGGCGCCCGAGGGGCCGACGATGGCCAGCCTCTCGCCGGGCCGGACATCGAGATCGAAGTCGGCGAGCGCGGCGCGTTCGGGCCGCGAGGGATAGCGGAACTCGACGTCCTCGAAGCGAACCGCCCCGCGGGCCGGCACCGGCAACGGTTCGGGCGCGGGCGGGGCCGCAATATCGGGCTCGGTTTCGAGCAACTCCATGAGCCGCTCGGTGGCGCCGGCGGCGCGCTGCAAATCGCCGATCACCTCGCTCAGCGCGCCGGCCGCCCCGGCGACCACGACCGCGTAAAACACGAAGGCCGAAAGCTCACCGCCGCTGATCCGGCCAGCCAACACGTCGTGGCCGCCGGTCCACAGGATCACGCTGACCGCGCCGAACACCAGCGCGATCACCACCGCGGTCAGAAGCGCCCGGGCCCGGATGCGGCCGACCGCCGTCGCGAAGGCGCCTTCGACCCGCTCGGCGAAGCGCTTCCGATCGACCGGCTCGTGACCGAAGGCCTGGACAGTGCGAATCGCACTCAGGGCCTCGTCGCCATAACTGCCGACGTCGGCGACCCGGTCCTGGCTGGCCCGGCTCAGCCGGCGCACCCGGCGGCCGTAAACCAGGATCGGCACCAGCACCAGCGGCACCACTAGAAACACCAGACCGGTCAGGCGTGCGCTGGTGACCGCCAACAGCGTCGTGCCGCCGACCATCATGAGCAGGTTCCGAAGCGCGATCGAGACCGAGGTGCCGACCACCATCTGCAGCACGCTGGTATCGGTGGTCAGGCGCGACAAGATTTCGCTGGTTCGGGTCACCTCGTAATAGGCCGGCGACAGCCGAATCACCTGGTCGAAGACCGCGCGCCGCAGGTCGGCGACCACCCGCTCGCCGATCCACGATACCAGGTAAAAGCGCGTGTAGCTGGCCACGGCCAACAGCAGCACCACGGCGAACAGCACCAGCACCGCTTGGTCCAAGAGCTCCGCGTTGCCGCTGGAGAAACCCTCGTCGACCAGCTTGCGCAGGCCGAATCCCAAGCCCAGTACCGTGCCCGCGGCCACCGCCACGGCCCCGGTCGCGCCCACGACCTGAAGGCGGTAAGGGCGCACGAAGGCCCACAGCCGGCGCAACTGCAACAGGTTGCGGCTCGTCGGCCGATCGCCGGCGCCGGGCGCCTGTGGCGCCGAGCCCGGTGGCAGGTCCCGTTTCGGTCTCATCGGCTATCCCTATCCCAAAGCCGATAGCCCGACAACCGCGCCGCAACGGGCCCGGAATGGCCCGGGTCCCGGGGCTCGTTCCGGGACTTGCTCCGGGACTTGCTCCGGGACTTGCCATAGTGCGCCGGCTCGGCTATACAGCCCGCCTTCCAGGAGATCGCCGCCATGAAAAAAGACATTCATCCCGAATACCACGACATCACGGTCGTGCTGACCGACGGGACCGAATACCAGATGCGCTCGACCTATGGCGAGGCCGGAACCACGCTGCGCCTAGACATCGATCCCAAGTCCCATCCGGCTTGGACCGGCGAGCATCGGCTGGTGGATACCGGCGGCCAGGTCGCTAAATTCAACCGGCGATTCCAGGGCCTCGGCGTCAAGACCTGACCCGCCGCCCGGCGGCGCGCCCGCCGGGCCTCCAATTCCTATCCGGTAAAGACTGGCTCGCTGTCGAGCATGGCGTCGAGCCGCGCGACCCGCTGGTACATCTGGTGGCTGCGCGCCAACAACTCGGCGAGGCGCTCGGGCAACGGCTCGGCGGCCAGGGGCTCAATGTCGCCGCAAATCTCATGGCCGGCCAAGCGAAACTTGGTTTCGGCCGCCTGCTCACGGGTCAGGTCGCCGGCGTGGACCGCCTTCTGGACCAGTAGCCAGGCGACGACCTGGGTCATGCGCGCGGTCAAGCGCATGGACTCGCAGCTCGCCGCCATGCGGCCCACCGGGCTCAGGCTTTCCAGATCTGCCTTCTCTTGATAGGCGAGATAGTCCCGCGCCTCGCGCGTGAGCGCCATCGCCTCGTCGAAGGTGCTGTCGAAGTAGGTGACAGTTTGGGTAGCGGCGATCACGATCCTGCCCGGCACGGGTTCGGCTGGCTCCGGACCGGCACGCGGGGGTCCGGGCCCGGGAGGCAGCCCTCGAATGAACCGAGTCTAGCCGCTACGCGCTTAACAATTGGTTTGCCTTACCGGGCCGTTTGCAAAACGGCACTCCGCCGCCGCCTCGCGGGTTTTATCGTTGTATATCAATAGGTAATGCTGGCGCCCTATCCCCCCGGCGGGCGATAGGGGTCTTGAATCGCGGCCTCGCGCGCCCATCTAAGACTGGTCGCCGGAGACGCCTATCAGAAGGGTCTCCAAGCCGCGGCAACCATAGTCGGGTTCGACCATTCGGTGAACCTTGAGACTGAACCATGTTGCTCAATGGAGGATATGGAAATGCGTAACTACGATCTCACCCCGCTTCTGCGCGCCACCGTCGGGTTCGACCGCATGTTCAACATGCTCGACACCGCGACCCGCCTGGACCAAGGCGCGCCCAGCTATCCGCCCTACAACATCGAGAAGATCGGCGAAGACAGCTACCACATCGTCATGGCGGTGGCCGGTTTCGCCGAAGCCGACCTCGACGTGACCGCCAAGGAGAACAGCCTGGTGGTCACCGGAAAGAAGGATAGCGCCCCAGAGACCCCGGCCACGGAGCGCTACCTGCACCGCGGCATCGCGACCCGCGCCTTCGAGCGGCGCTTCGACCTCGCGGACCACATCCGCGTGACCGGCGCGCGCCTCGAGAACGGCCTGCTCCACATCGAGCTGGTTCGTGAGCTGCCCGAGGCTATGAAGCCGCGCAACATCGCGATCGCAAGTACCGCGCGCAAGCCGGCCAAGGTCATCGAGGACAAGGCCGCCTAAGGCCGCGTCTCGACACAACCTGAACCCGAGCCACAACGGCCGGGCGGGAACTCCCCGCCCGGCCGTTTCGTGTCCATGGCGCGCGCTCAGGGGCACGCTTGGGGGCGCGCGGCTCAGGCCGCGCCGCGAATTCGCTCCAGCGCCGTGCGGATGCTCTCCGGAATCGGTACCGGGCTCATGCTCTTACGGTCGACGAAGACGTGAACGAAGTGGCCCTCGGCCGCCGCCGCTTCCGCGCCGGTCTTGAACAGGCCGATCTCGTAACGCACGCTCGACCGGCCCAGGTGCTGGACCCGCAGGCCCGCCTCGACCGACTCCGGAAAGGCGAAGGCGGCGCGGTAGCGGCAGGCCGATTCGGCGCACACCCCGATCACCGATCCGCCGTGGATGTCGAGGCCGCCGGGGTCGATCAGGAAGGCGTTGATGACCGTGTCGAAGTAGGAATAGTAGACCACGTTGTTAACGTGGCCGTAGATGTCGTTGTCCATCCAACGGGTCGGGATGGTCAAGAAATGCGGATAGCACGCGCGGGTTTCGGTCCGCGTTTCGCTCACAGCACGGCCTTGAGCGCGTCCAGCGTCTCGTCGGGCTTTTCCAGCATCATCATGTGACCGCTTTCGGGGATCACCGTGAGCGCGGCGCCGGGAATCGCGGCGGCCAATTCGCGGCCCGCCTGGGCCGGGGTCATGCGGTCCTGGGTGCCGAGCAGCACCAGGCTCGGGCAGGTGATGCGGACCGCCACCTCGAGGCCGCGCGCCGCCTGGTAGGCGTTGCAAGCGACCAGGTCCTGATGCAGCACGCCGGGGCGGGAGCGCTGGAGCAGACGTTCGCCGCCGCCCAGAAGCCATAGTCCCGGTGCCCGGTTGCCGCCCCGGTGTCCGGTGCTGCCGTGGCCCCAGGAGGTGATCAGCCCGAAGGCCAGGGGATCGTCGGCCGCGGCGGCGGCGAGTAAGTCCGGGTGCACCGGCATGGCCGGCGCGACCCCGAGCAAGGCCAACGCGCGCAAGCGATTGCCCAGGCTGGCGGCGCATTCGAGCGCGGTGAGCGCACCCATGGAATGGCCAGCCAGCGAGACTTCGCCGACCCCGGCCGCTTCGATGAAACGGCCGAGCCAAGCGGCCAAATCGCCGATCGAGCCGAGCGGCGGCCCCTCCGAGCGGCCATGGCCCGGCAGGTCAAGCGCCACGACCGTGCGGTCACGGTAGGCGAAGTAGCGGGTCTGCAGCGCCCAGATGGTGTGATCCATGCCCGCCCCGTGGACGAAGATCACAGCCGGCAGACCGGCGTCGAACGGCCGGCCCCCGGTGGCGGCGAAGACCGCCTTGCCGTCGACATTAAATTCTTGCATGCGCTCCTTAGCCCCCTGGCCCTAACCCCGCTGCGATGCGCGTAAGGCTTGGCGCAGGTCGGCGATGATGTCGTCCGGGTCCTCGATGCCGACCGAGAGCCGGACCATATCCTCGCCGACGCCCGCGATGGCGAGCTGTTCGGCGTTCATCTGCTGGTGGGTGGTGCTCGCCGGATGCAGCACCAGGGTCTTGGCGTCGCCGACGTTGGCCAAGTGCGAGGCCAATTGGCAGGCCTCGATGAAACGCGCGCCGGCCGCACGCCCCCCCTCGAGCCCGAAGCTGACGATCGAGCCGGCGCCCTTGGGCAGCAGCCGTTTGGCGAGCTCAAAGTCCTCGTGCGCCGGCAGGGTCGGGTGGATGACCCAGGCGACCGCCGCGTTGGCCTCGAGGAATTCAAGCACCTTGCCGGTGTTGGAGACGTGGCGCGCCATTCTCAGCGGCAGGGTTTCGATGCCCTGGAGAATGTAAAAGGCGTTCTGCGGGCTCATGGCCGCGCCGAAATCGCGCAGGCCCTCGGCGCGGGCGCGCATGGACAGCGCTTGGGGGCCGAATTCCTCGGCGAAATTGATGCCGTGATAACCGGCGTAGGGTTCGGTCAGGGTCGGGAACTTGCCGCTCTTTTCCCAGTCGAAGCGGCCGCCGTCGACCAGCACGCCGCCGAGCGCCAGGCCGTGGCCGCCCAGCCACTTGGTCGCCGAATGCATGACGATATCGGCGCCGAGCTCGATCGGGTTGCACAGGTAGGGCGTGGCGAAGGTGTTGTCGATCATCAGCGGCAGCCCGGCCGCGTGCGCGATCTCCGCGACCGCCGGAATATCGAGCACCTCAAGCCCGGGATTGCCCAGGGTCTCGGCGTAGACCAACCGGGTCTCGGGCCGGATCGCGGCGCGGATCCCGTCCAGGTCGCGCGGCTTGACGAAGGTCGTTTCGATACCGAAACGCGGCATGGTGTGATCGAAGACGTTGACGCTGCCGCCGTAGAGCGAGGACGAGGCAACCACATGGGCCCCCTGGCTCATCAGCGTGACGATGCCCAGATGCAGCGCCGCCTGGCCCGAGGCGGTGCCGACCGCGCCGACGCCGTGCTCCAGCGCCGCCACCCGCTCCTCGAGCACCGCCACCGTGGGATTGGAGATGCGGCTGTAAATGTGGCCGGCGCGCTCCAAGTTGAACAGGGCGGCGGCGTGGTCGGTGTCGCGGAACACGTAGGACGTGGTCTGGTAGATCGGCACCGCGCGGGCGCCGGTCACCGGGTCGGGTTGCTGACCGGCGTGAAGCGCCTGGGTGTCGAACTTGAGGAACTTGGGATCGGCCATGACGGGGCACCGGAAGGCTCGAAGGGGCTGACGCCGCGCTCCTAAATGGACCGGCACCAACTCTTGAAGTTTTCGTGTGATTCAGCTTCCGAAGTTCGGCACATTCGATGCAACGATTTTCGGAACCACCACACTAGGCACATTACATCGCGGCGGGCGCCGCCTCAACGACGGCCAATCTGGGGCGGCCAATTTGGCCCGACACGGCCGGAATTGAGTGATTCGGGGTCCGGAATTGTTGAGGGGCCGACGGTCCAATACCTCGGACCGCGGCCCCCCTGAATTTTATAGCCTCAACCTGTTAACTTGCCGGACCCAGAGACTACGAAGCTCCAATGGTCGGGTCAAGAACTCAATGATTATTGAGGACGTTGGCGGGCGGAACCCGCCGGTGCCAAAAAAAAGCCGCCGGGACGTGCCCGGCGGCAAGTTAACAGGGAGGCATAACAAGGAACGGATTCGCATCCGTTCGACGATGGGGCATCCCAGGGCGGGCGCCCCGAATCGTCAGTAGCATGATTCCCAAAAAATGCCTAAGAAATAGTTAACAAAACACGCAATAAAATTACCTAAGATTGCAGGAAATGGCCCTCGACCAGAGCAGCTAAATAACCCGCAAAACCAGACTGACCGTGGGTTTTGGACTGCGGAAGCGGCCTCCGCGGCGGAGTCGGCCAGCGCCCCCCTGCAACAGAAAATAGTTAACAAAGATGACGAAAAAGCGTGAAAACAGTCTAAAAAAAACGAATCCGACGCCTCCCCATTCGGTCCTTGGGCGTGGTTGGCAGATGCAGATGCAGATTCGGCCCCTGCCCTAGCCGCGCGACCCGACCGCCATCGTTGCCGAGCGCCGCGCCGGTGATTCGGGTCGCACCATTGGAACACAGGAGGCTGGAGAACAGACCGATCTGTATAGGAATCGCAATTTCTCCGGGCGGCTGCTTCTCGGCCAGAATCTCGCGCTGGGCGTCCTTGAGGCTCTGGCCGGCGCCCGCGGCCTTGGCCGCCTCCCCCTCGAAAACTCGCGGGGCGGTTTTCCCACGGCCACCGGCGCGCTACAAGAGGACATAGCGAACCGGAATATCGTGGCCACCGCTACCGAGGAAGCCGTGCCGACCTTCGAAATCACGGCCGGAGACATCGCCCGGATCCATGACCTCGGGGGCCGGCTCCATATCGCACTGACCGCGCCGGCGCGGGAACGTTTCGCGCGCTTTACCGCGGACAACCAGGGCCGGCTGGCGCGGGTCGTGGCCGGCGGCGTGATATTGATCGAGGCCGTCGTACGCGCCGAAATCGATTCCGGGCTGCTGTCCACGGACCCGCTCGACGACGCCAGCCGCGGCCAGGCGTTCCGGCGTCTGACCGGTGGCTGAGGTTATGAGCGCGACGGTCCTCGCCTGGCTGGTGCTGGTGTTCGGTTTCGCCTTGCCGCTCGCCCATGTCGCCTGTTCGGCCAAGGGCGGCCCCTGGCGCCCGCCGCCCGGCGCCGGCTGCCCGTTTGGCCCACGCGCCGGCTGGTTCGTGATCGTGCTGTTCCTGGGTCCGCTCGGCTGGCTGCTCTACCTGCGCACCAGGTATAGAAACGCCCGCTAGCCCTTAAAAAACGCCTGAGCGCCGGCCAGGTAGTCTTTTTTCTCGGCGATCTTGGCGCGGACCCTGGCGGCCTCGGTCTCGATCTCGGCGAGGTATTCCTCGAGCTGCTCGACCCCCATGGCGTCCAGGTCCTTGGGCGCGACCTTCTTCTTTAGCGGTTCCAGTTCGTCGAGGTCCATGGCCAGCCGCTCCCGTCCGTCTTGTCAGCTCCAGATTATCATACTAGACCTTGCCGCCCGCGACATAGCCGGGAAATCCCGAGAAATCCCGGACGATCCCACTTGCCAGGAAGGACGGCCGATGAGCCAGGCGATCCCCACGACCATGACCGCCATTGAAGTCCGCGAACCCGGCGGGCCCGAAGCCCTGGTGCCGGCCACCCGGCCGGTGCCCGAACCCGGCGCGGGCGAGGTCCTGATCGAGGTCGCCGCCGCCGGGGTCAACCGGCCCGACGTGCTGCAGCGCCAGGGCGGCTACCCGCCGCCGCCCGGCGCCTCCGACATCCCGGGCCTGGAGGTCGCCGGCCGCGTCGCTGCGCTCGGCCCCGGGGTCGCGGAGCTTGCGATCGGCGATCGGGTGACCGCGCTGGTCACGGGCGGCGGTTATGCCGAGTACTGCGCGGCGCCCACGCCCCAGTGCCTGCCGATCCCCGCGGGGCTGAGCGCGATCGAGGCGGCCTGCCTGCCGGAGACCTTCTTCACGGTCTGGACCAACGTCTTCGACCGCGGCCGGCTGCGGCCCGGCGAGGTGTTCCTGGTGCACGGCGGCTCCTCGGGCATCGGCACCACCGCGATCCAGATGGCCAGGGCGTTCGGGGCGCGGGTCTTCGCGACCGCCGGCTCGGCGGAGAAATGCGCGGCCTGCGAGGCGCTGGGCGCGGAGCGCGCCATCAATTACCGCGACGAGGACTTCGTCCAGGTGGTCAAGGCGGCGACCGGCAATAAGGGCGCCGACGTCGTCCTCGACATGGTCGGCGGCGACTACATCCAGCGCAACATCTCGGCGCTCGCGCCCGACGGGCGGCTCTGCTACATCGCCTTCCTAGGCGGCTCCAAGGCCGCGGTCGACTTGATGCCGATGATGCTCAAGCGGATCACCATCAGCGGCTCGACGCTGCGGGCGCGCCCGGTCGATTTCAAGAGCGCGATCGCCCAAAATCTCCGGGACAAGGTCTGGCCGAAAATCGAAGCAGGCGAGATCAAGCCGGTGGTGCACGCGACCTTCCCGCTGGCCGAGGCGGCGGACGCCCACCGCTTGATGGAATCCAGCGCCCATATCGGCAAGATCGCGCTCACGGTGTAATATTGGGTCCACTTGCGTGGACCGGCACCGGCCCGCGCCCCCACCCCTTTTTCAAGCTTGGCTGAGGCCCATATTCAGGCTATGGAACGGGATCAATCGAATTCCGTGCCAACCACCCGCGCGGCGCCGCGATCGCCGGCGCGCCGGGACGCGATACAGGCGCGCAGTGAAGGAGGATTTATGTCTCAGCCACTCATGCCCAAGGCGACCGCCGTCTGGCTGGTCGAGAACACCACGCTGACCTTCGAGCAGATCGCCGATTTCTGCGGCCTGCACGCCCTTGAAGTCCAGGGCATCGCCGACGACGAGGTCGCGATCGGTATTCAGGGCCAGGACCCGGTCGGCCGCAACCAGCTGACCCGGGAAGAGATCGAGCGCTGCCAGACCGACCCGAGCGCGGCCCTCAAGCTGGCGGTGCAGGACCTGCCCCAGCCGCTCAAGCGCACCAAGGGCCCGCGCTACACCCCGGTCGCCAAGCGCCAGGACAA
>CAXMQD010000461.1:0-5949 GCA_964194965.1 uncultured Acidimicrobiia bacterium
CGAAATCCTCGTCGCGGTAGTTGATCGTGTGGGTGCAGCCGTGGGCCTTGGCCAGCTCGGCCTTCTCCGGCGAGCCGACGGTCCCGATAATGGTCGCGCCCAGGTGCTTGAGCCACTGACAGGCGATCAGGCCGACGCCGCCGGCGGCGGCATGAAACAGCACGGTCTCGCCGGCCTGGACCCGGTGGGTTTGCCGGATCAGGTACTGCACCGTCATGCCTTGAAGCATCATCGCCGCGGCCTGTTGGTCGCCGATGCCGTCGGGCAGCTTGATAAGGCGGTCGGCCGGGCTGAGCCGGGCCTCGGCATAGGAGCCCGGCGGCGGCGCGGCGTAGGCGACCCGGTCGCCGACCGCCAGGCCGCTGACGCCCTCGCCCAGTTCCTCGACCACCCCGGCGCCCTCCATGCCGAGCGTGATCGGCAATTGGAGCGGATAGAGGCCGCTGCGCTGATAGGTGTCGATGTAGTTGAGGCCGACGGCGCTGTGTTTGACCCGGACTTGGCCGGGTCCGGGCGCGCCGACCTCGACGTCCTCCCAGCTCAGGACTTCCGGGCCGCCGTGTTCGTGGATACGGATGGCTTTGGTCATATAGACAGGTTCCCTTTCAGGTGTTCGATGCTGCGGCCATTGGCGAGGTCCGCGGAGATTTTGTCGTAATGATCGCCGCCGAGGCGCGCGAAGGCGTGGTCCTGGCCCTCGTAGACGTGCAGCGTCACGTTGGGGTTGCCGGAAAGACCGGCCTTGATCTTCTCCTGCGCGTCGGCCGGCACGAACTGGTCCTTGGAGGCCAGGTGCAGGAGCAACGGCGTCGAGATATTGCCAGCCTCGCCCAGGAGCTCGGCCAGGCCGACGCCATAATAACCGACGTTGCAGTCGGCATCCGAGCGGGTTGCCATCAAATAAGCGAGCTTGCCACCCAGGCAGTAACCGACCGAGCCGACCTTGCCATTGCAAGCCTCGTGGCCGCGCAACTGCGCGAGCGTGGCCTTCAGATCTTCGATGCCCTTGTCGGCGTCGAACAGGCCGAACAGCTCGAAGGCGCGAGCCCACTCGGCCTCGCTCTTGTCGGTCAACTGGATGCCCGGTTCGATGCGCCAGAAAATATCGGGACAGCAAGCCACGAAACCCTCGCGGGCCAGCCAGTCGCAGACCTCGCGCATGACTTGGTTAACGCCGAAAATCTCCTGAGCGACCACGATACCGGGCCCGGGCGTGGTCGCGGGGACGGCCAGATAGGCGCTAAACTCGCCGTCCGGACCCCGGATGGTGATCTCGGGCATGGTCCCCCCCCGTCCACGTTTTTTTCAGTGCCGCCCGCGCGGCATTGCCGGAGACTCTATCGCGGCCGGCCACATCTTGTCACGGGGCGCGCCGCTGCGCGGCCGGGGCACTCTCAGGCGCTGTCGAACAGCTCGGGCTCGCGCCCCGCGACACCTTCGAGTTCGAGCAGCGCGCGTTTGGTCGCCGGTCCGGTTCCACCGGAGAAACCGCCGAGCGCGCCGCCCTCGGCGACCACCCGGTGGCAGGGTATGACGATCGGGATCGGATTGGCGCCGCAGGCGCCGCCGACGGCACGCGCCACGCTGTGGGTTTTGCGCGCGAGGGCGCCGTAGCTCTCCGTTGCGCCGAAGGGAATGCGCGCCATTTCGGTCCAGACCCGGCGCTGGAAAGGGGTGCCGGCCGGATCGAGCGGCAGATCGAAGTCTCGCCGCGTGCCGGCAAAATACTCGCTGAGTTGTTGGGCGGCGCGGGCGAGGAGCGGCGTTTCGCCGGGTTGCGCTTGCGGCTCGCCGGCCTCGTGGTCGCTCCAGGCGATGCGCACCACGGCGCCGCCCGCCTCGGTGATCGACAGACGGCCGACCGGAGAGTCGATGATCATGGTGAAAACGCCCGGCGCGGTCATGAGCCAAGCCTAACACAACCTAACCCGCCAGTGCGCGCCCGAGTTCTGCCGGATCGGTGATCGGCAGCGAGCAAGTCGGACCGCGGCACACATAGGCCGTGGCCTTTCCATCGACCGGGCCCTTGGCCGCCGCCGGGTGGGAGGCGTCGGTCTCGGCGCCGAGTTCGCAGAGCTGAAGCACCCGGTCCGGCAGGCAGGCCCGGTGAATTGCACCGAGCAGGCTCTCGGTACCGGCATCCTCGCGCGGCCCGAAGACCACGATCTGAACCGCGCGGTGCAGCAGTTCGTTGCTGTTCAGCAATGTCGAAAGCGCCGAGAAGCTACGCTCTAACTCACCGGAGAAGGCGGCGATCGTGGCGTCGGCGCGCGCCCGCTGGGCGACCTTGCCGGTCAGGTAGAAGAGCCGTGCGTGCACACCGGCCATTACGCCGTTGCCCGCCGGCACCGCGTTGTCGTGGGCGGTCTTGGGGCGCAGGATCAGGCCCTGAGTGTCGTCGGCGCTCATGAAATATCCGCCCGACTCCGAATCCCAGTAGTGGCGGTCCAGCACGCCGGTCCAGGCCTCGGCTTGGTCTAGATAGCCGCGCGTTCCCGTCGCCTCGGCCAGCGCCAGCGCCGCCTCGCACATCTGGGCGTAGTCGTCCAGTGTCGCCGGATGAGCGCGGCGGCCGTGACGCCAGGAATGCACGAGCCGCCCGTCCTCGGTCATGTTTTCGACCACGAAGGCGAAGGCGGTCTCGGCGGCAGCCAGCCAGGCGGGCTCATCGAACGCCGGCGCGGCGCGGGCCAGGGCCGCGATCATCAGTCCGTTCCAGTCGGCCAATACCTTGTCGTCCCAACCGGGACGGACTCGCCCGTCCCGGGCCGCGAGCAGACGCGCGCGGCCCTCGGCGAGCTTGGGTTCCGTGGCCGGATCCCTGAGCGCCGGGTCCCGGGACCGGTTGAGAATGGTCTTGCCTTCCCAGTTGCCGGCCGGGGTCACGTCATAGGCCTGCTTGAACGGCACCGCCTCGGCGCCGAGCAGGGCGTCGATCTCGGCCGCGGTCCAGACGTAAAATTTGCCTTCTTCGCCTTCGCTGTCCGCGTCCAACGTGCTCGCGAAGGCGCCGCTCGGCTGTGTGCCGCTGCCGTCCGCGTCGGCGATCATTTCGCGCAGCACCCAATCGACGGTTTCTCTCGCGCGCTGCTCGTAGAGCGGATCGCCGCCGTCCTGCCAGGCCCCGTCCTGCCAAGCCCAGGTCAAGAGATCGAGCATCTGGGCGTTGTCGTAGAGCATCTTTTCGAAGTGCGGCACCAGCCAGCGGTCGTCGACGGAATAGCGCGCAAAGCCGCCGCCCAGGTGATCGTAAATTCCGCCCTGGCACATCTTGGTCAGGGTCAAGGCGACCGCATCGCGACAGCGCGCATCGCCATTGCGCTTCCAGGCACGCCACAACAGCTTGAGGATGGCTGGCTGCGGAAACTTCGGCGCCCGGCCGAGGCCGCCCTCAACCGGGTCGATTTCCTGAACCAGGCGTGCGGCGGCCCGATCGGCGGCCTCCGGCGGGATCGCGCCGCCGCCGGTGTTGCGCGATAGCTTGGCGAGCGCCGCTTTCAGCGCGGCCACGTTCTTGGCGACGCCGTCGGGATCTTCGGCGTAGACCTGGGCGAGGCGCGCCAAAACCTGGGGAAAGCCGGGGCGGCCGAAGCGCGGCTCGGGCGGGAAATAGGTGCCGCCCCAGAATGGCTCGCCATCCGGGGTCAAGAACACGGTCAGCGGCCAACCGCCGTGTTCGCCGAGCAGCGCGATCGCCTGCTGGTAAATGCTGTCCACGTCCGGCCGCTCCTCGCGGTCGACCTTGATATTGACGAAGAGCTGGTTCATCTGCGCGGCGATCGTCGGGTTCTCGAACGTCTCGTGCGCCATGACGTGGCACCAGTGGCAAGCCGCGTAACCCACCGAGAGCAAAACCGGTTTGTTGGCCTGCCGGGCCGCCTCGAAGGCCTCCGGGCCCCAGGCCTGCCACGCAACCGGATTGTCGCGGTGCTGCAGCAGATAGGGACTGGTTTCCTCGCCCAGGCGGTTGGCCAGGGAGTTGGCCGGGGGGTTGGCTGGGGGTTCTGCCAATGGTCTGGGTGGCGGCGCGCTGTGATCGGACATGATTCCGGCTTCGCTCGGCGGTTCTTGTTATAAGGTTTTCGGGACCCGGTTTCAGGCCTATATGGAACGGGAGCCCGGCGAGACACAACCACAATGAAAATGGGGAGTCATGGCCATGAAGATCTCGATCGACGTCGACTGCAGCCCGGAGGAGGCCCGTGCGTTTCTCGGCCTGCCGGACGTGGCGCCCATGCAGGCGGCGGTGATGGAGGAACTGGGCGAACGCATGTCCGCCGGCCTCGAGGCCATGGACCCGGAGGTCCTGATGAAGACCTGGATGCCGCTCGGCCTGCAAGGCCTGGAGCAGGCGCAAAAGATGTTTTGGTCGCAAATGAGCGAGGCGGCGCGCGGAACCAAGGGAGGCGGCCAAACGTGAACGAGACCGAGACCGACATCGAAGACCCAGCCACACAAGTCAGGGACGATCCACCGCCCTACTACCGCGCCCATGTGTTCTGCTGCACCAACCAACGCCCGGCCGGGCATCCGCGCGGCTGCTGCCTGGACAAAGGCGCGCTGCGCCTGCGCAACTATATGAAGGCCCGGGCCAAGGAGTTGGGTCTCGACGGGGTCCGGATCAATACCTCCGGCTGTCTCGACCGCTGCGAGCTAGGGCCGACCATGGTGATTTACCCGGAAGGGGTCTGGTACCGCTGCCCGACGATCGAGGACGTGGAAGAGGTGCTTCAGGTTCACGTGATCGGCGGTGGCCGGGTTTCGCGCTTGATGTTGCGGCCGGAGGACGACCCGCCGCCGGCGGATTGAGGCCGCCAAGGCGGCTGACGTGGTTCCTGCGAGTTTGTTCCAAGGATTGAACGAAAGGGAGGCGGTTTGCGCCGTGGCGCCGGAGGACACAATCTTCGCGCTTTCCAGCGCGCCGGGGCGCGCTGGCGTTGCGGTGTTGCGGGTTTCGGGTCCCGGCGCCGGACCGGCGCTCGCCGCGTTCGCCGGCGCCTGCCCGCCGGCCCGCCACGCGCGTCTGGCTCGGCTGGTCGATCCCGGGACCGGGCCGGATGGGGGGCCGGATGGGGGGCCAGATGGGAGGACGGCCATCGATCGCGGCCTGGTGCTGTGGTTTCCCGGGCCCGCCAGCTTTACCGGCGAGGACATGGCCGAGTTTCACCTGCACGGCAGCCGCGCCGTGGTCGCCGCGGCGGTAGCGGCGCTCGCGGCCTTGCCCGGCCTGCGGCCGGCCGAGCCCGGTGAGTTCACCCGCCGCGCTTTCGACCGCGGCAAACTGGATTTGAGCGAAGTCGAGGGATTGGCCGACCTGATCGATGCCGAGACCGAGGCCCAGCGGCGCCAAGCCCTGCGCCAAATGGAGGGCGCCCTGTCGCGGCAGATCGCAGACTGGCGCACTGACCTGATCGCGGCCTTGGCGCGGGCGGAAGCGGCGATCGATTTCCCCGATGAGGAGCTGCCGGATGAGATCGGCGGCCAGATTGCACACAGCATTTTGCGGCTGAGAGAAACAATCTCGGAATATCTTGTGGATTCGCACCGTGGGGAGCGCTTACGCGAAGGTATCTGTGTGGCGCTGATTGGCGCGCCGAATGCCGGCAAGTCGAGCCTGCTGAACGCCTTCGCCCGACGCCCCGTGGCCATCGTTTCCGCGGCGCCGGGCACCACGCGTGACGTGGTCGAGGTGCACCTCGATCTGGGCGGCTACCCGGTGACCCTGGCCGACACCGCCGGCCTGCGGGAATTGGACAAGAAGGCGGCGACATCCATCCAGGATGAGGTCGAGGCGGAGGGCATACGCCGCGCCCGCGCCCGGGCGGCGGCGGCCGACATCAAACTCGCGATCTTCGATCTGCAAGCGGCTCCGGACTTCGATCCGGCGACCCGCCGCCTGCTCGATGGGGACAGCCTGGCGGTGCTCAACAAGAGCGATCTTGTTCCGGA
>CAXMQD010000462.1:0-1766 GCA_964194965.1 uncultured Acidimicrobiia bacterium
GTCCGGCGCGATCGCATCCGACAGCACCGGGATCAGCCGGAAACGGTAGCCGGCGACGCGGCCGTCCCTGACATCGAGGTCCAGCCGCGACAGGAACTTTCCGTGCGAGCCCGAGGAGATCATGATCGTGCCGTCGATTTCAAGCGCGACCGGCACCGCGTCGTGGGTATGGGCGCTCAACAGCACGTCGATGCCCGGGACCCGGCTCGCCAGTTTGCGGTCGGTATCGAAACCGTTGTGACTGAGCAGCACCACCAGCCCGGCGCCCTCCGCGCGGGCTTGCTCGACGCGCTCGCGGATCAGCTTCTCCCGGATGCCGAACGACCAGTTCGGGATCAAGTAACGCGGATTGGCGACCGGCGTATAGGGGAAGGCCTGGCCGATCACCGCGATCTTGACGCCGCCGCGCTCGAAGGTGGCGGTCGCGTCGAAGACCTCCTCCTCCCACTCGGTGTCGCGCACATTGCCGGCCAGAAACGGGAATGCGAGTTCGCCGATCAGCTCCTCGACCCGCTCGGTGCCGTAGGTGAAGTCCCAATGAGCGGTCATGGCCTCGACGCCGAGCGCGTTCATGACCTCGACCATGTCCGCGCCCCGGGTCGCGAGCGACGTGTAGGAGCCCTGCCAGGTATCGCCGCCGTCGAGCAACAGGGTCTTGCCCGGCCGCTCGGCGCGGATCGCCCCGATCAGGGTCGCCAGGCGGTCGACGCCGCCGACCTTGCCGTAGGACCGGGCCAGCGCCGCGTAGTTTTCGGAGCTGAGCGCGTGGGCCTCGGCGGTACCGGCCGCGATCCCGAACTCGCGCAGGAAATCGCCGCCGGTGAGGTGGGGCGGCTTGCCGTGCGCCGCGCCGACCCCCAGGTTGACCGAGGGTTCGCGGAAAAACAGCGGCACGAGCTGGGCGTGAATGTCGGCGAAATGCAGCAGGGTGACCTGGCCGAGCGGCTCGAAACGCAGCAGCTCGCCCTGCGTGATTTTCTGTTGCGCCAGCGCCCGGCTCATCCCGGAGGACGCGCCCGCGAACACACCCGGAAGTGCCGCGGTCGCGGCGGCCAGCTGAATCAGGTCACGCCGGCTGATCATGATTTATCGATTCCCCAAAACAGCTTCTCGACGGACGGTTGGCAACAAACGGGGGGCGCGCGCCGCGCACCCCCCCGAATTCTACCGTTGGCGCCAGACCGCCGAAGCCGGGCTTCGTCAGTTGCGAACTGCCGGGGTCTCCACCAACAGATCGTTACCGCGGCTATTTACGAACAGTTCCAGGTTGACGTATTCGTCGGAGCCGTAGCCGTAGGGCGCCGCGCGCACCTGCTTGTTGCAGCCGCGGAACCGGCGGTGAATCGAACCGATCCCATTCCACTTCAGACGGTAGAGCGGGAAACCGTTGGACTGGCCCTGGGTCAGCAGGTTGGCGCGAATCATGTTGCCGGCGTTGTCCACGTGGCAGTTCGAGCAGGCCATGTCGAGCAGGCCGCGGCGTTGGAAATAAAACGCTTTGCCCGCCTCGTAGAACGGCGTCATGGGCCCGTCGATCTGGACTTGCACCGGCATGCCGCGGGACTGGTGACGCACATAAGCGGTCGCGCTCAGCAGCTCGCGCGATTCCCATTTCCAGGGCTCCGCCTGCATATTCTCGACCCGGCACTTGTTGATGCGCTGCTCGAGGCTGATCGGCTTGCCCAATTCCGCGCTGTAGACGGGATAGCGGGCGCCAACACCCTTCATGGTGTCCTCGGCGGCGTCGTGGCAGCTCGAACACGCCT
>CAXMQD010000463.1:0-1638 GCA_964194965.1 uncultured Acidimicrobiia bacterium
CCGATGGATCTGGATCGTGCCCGGCGGTGTGCCACCGCTTACGGTCCTCGATAATTTGAACATCTCCACGGGCGGCAACCTGATGCCCTTCGCGGAACGGTCCGCGATCGGCGGGACGGCGCCGGTCTATTCCGTCGGCAGTCCGATTTCGGGCCCGGCTTGGTGGATCGTTCAGGAGATCGACGCGACTGCCGCGCGGGCCAAGCTGGGCGGCTTCATGACCGCGGTGAGTGTGGTTGCGGCGCTCGTCGTGATCACGGTGATCGCCGCCTTCGGCGCCTTCTGGTGGCGCCTATCCAACGAACACAACTTGGCGCTGGCCGACCAGTTCCGGCGCCTGGCCGCCCGCATCGAAGCCCAGAAAAAGCTGCTGGATAGCATCAACAACTCGATCGCCGACTACATCGGGCTGAAGTCCAAGGACGGGGTCTACCGCTACCTCAACCCGGCCTTCGCCATTGCCATCGGGCGCGAGGTGGACGAGGCGATCGGGCTCGACGACGCCGCGATCTTCGGTCACGGCACGGCGGGGCGGCTGGCGCCATCGGACCGGCGCGCCCTGGACGAGGGCGGGCCGGTGACGGTCAACGAGGAGGTTTACCTGGGGTCCCGCCTGCACCACCTGCAGATATCCAAGATGCCCTACCAGGACGAGAGCGGCGAGATCTCCGGAATCGTCTCCGTGACTCGCGACGTAACCGAACTGGTCGAAGTGCAGAACAAGCGCGAGCGTGCCGTCCAGCAGATGGTGGCGGCGCTGGTTCGGGCGGTCGAACTGCGCGATCCCTACCTGGCTGGCCATTCGCGCCGGCTGGCCGGCTTCGCCACCGCGGTCGCCCAACGCCTCGAGGCCGGCCCGGAGGAAGTCGCGACCGTGGAGATCGCGGCCAACCTGTCTCAGATCGGCAAGCTGGCGGTGCCGCGCGAGATACTCACCAAGCCGGGGCGCCTGACCGAAACCGAGATCGTGCGGATGCAGCAGCACATCGACCACGTCGCGACGATTCTGCACGACATCGACTTCGAGCTGCCGGTCCTGGAGACCATCCGCCAGATGCACGAGAGGCTCGACGGCACGGGGTACCCCACGGGCTTGGCGCGCGGGCAGATCAGCCGCGCGGCCCTCATTCTCGGCGCCTGCGACGTGTTCTGCGCGCGCCTAGAGCCGCGCTCCTACCGCGGCGGCATCGCGCCGGAGACGGCGTTAGAGATCCTGGAGCAGAATGACGAACGCTACGATCCCACCGTCGTCGCGGCGTTGCGTGGGGTGGTGGCCTCGGTGCCCGGCGAGAAGCTGATCGCGGGGTTGGCCGCAGGATAATACCCAGCGACCCTTCCACGGGTCATGGTCAACGGATCTGGGCAATCTCTCTCACCACCGTGCTGGCCGATCAGCTCCGCGGCCCGCGGTGGCGCCGCGGCTGCCCTGGCGGCCGCCCGAGGCGGTGCGGGCCGGCCGGAGCGAACTACACGGAGAATGCGCTAGCAGACCGCGGCCAAACCGATCGAGGGAGCCTTCTTGACGGCGCCTTTGGCGCAGGCACTCATCGAGGTGGTCAGGGACCTGAGCCGGGCCGCGGTAGTCTTGCGCCAGATCGCATCGCGCATGGCGTCGGCCAGGGAGTAGGCCTGGTTGTT
>CAXMQD010000464.1:0-4607 GCA_964194965.1 uncultured Acidimicrobiia bacterium
GCTGTAGTCGGGGGTCATGTCGGTGATGCCGGCCCACTGGCGCAGCAGCTTGACCTCGGCCAGGAACGGGAACAGCTCGAGCGCGTGGGCGGCCAAACCTTCCTTGAGGTCGAGCGTCGAGCGAGTCGAATAGAGCTCGTAAGGGTCGGAGCCGCCACCGATCACGATCTCGCCCCGTGCGGTTTGGGACAGGTAGACGTGCAGCGCCGAGGACGAGACCAACGGATCCAGGAACGGCTTGACCGGCTGGGTCACCATGGCCTGGAGCGGGAAGGTCCGGATCGGCAAGCGGATGCCGGCCATGCGCCCGACGATCGAGGACATGCCGGAGACCGCCTGGATCGCGTGGCCGCAGGCGATCGTCCCGCGGTTGGTCTCGACGCCGGCGACCCGGCCGTTTTCGATCCGCACGCCGGTGACCTCGGTGCGCTGGTGAATCTCGACGCCCAGCTCGGCGGCGCGCGCGGCGTAGCCCCAGGCGACCGCGTCGTGGCGCGCGGTGCCGCCGTCCCGGTGCCACAGCCCGCCCAGGATTGGGTAACGCGCGTTCTCGTCCATGTCGAGGCAGGGCACGATCTCGCGGATCTCTTCGCGGCCGACCATCTCCGAGCGCACGCCGCAGTGTTTGTTGACCTCGGCGCGCAGGCGGAAGGTGCGCAACGTGGCGTCGGAATGGGCCAGCGTCAGCTGGCCGCGCTGGCTGTAGAGAATGTTGTAGCCGAGCTCGTTGGACAGGTTGCCGTAGAGCGCGACCCCTTCCTTGTAGAAGCGCACCGACTCCGGCGTGATGTAGTTGGAACGGATCACCGCGGTGTTGCGCGCGGTGTTGCCGCCAGCCAGATAGCCCTTCTCGAGCACGCAGACCTTGGTGATGCCCCAGGTCTTGGCCAGGTAATAGGCGGTCGCCAGGCCGTGGCCGCCGCCGCCAATGACAACCACGTCGTAGGACGGCTCCAGGTCCTTGGACGGCGGCAGGTCCGGACGCGCCGGATAGCGTCCCGCAAACCCGTATTTCAGAAGTCCCAGCGGCATGGCCCTACGCAAATAATGGTCGGTGGTCGACCCGGCTGCCCGGCAATCGACGCTTTCGCGCTTGAACGCGCCAAGGTGCTTCACCCGCGTTTCAATCGCAAGGCCGCCACGCCCGGCCCACAAAGCCAAGCCCAATTTGGCCGCCACAATGCCAGGGGCCCCCACAGAGCCCTCGGCGCGCGCGGTGGCCAGCTGGAAAATCGTCCGATGACATTCCGTTTTAAAATTAGAAAAAGTATTTAACATATTGTTTTTTAATTATTTTATCTCTTATCTTTCGCCTCTCTACTGCCCGGCCCGGGAGCGGTGTTCCGCGACAGCGCCGGCCCCGGCATCGGCGCGCTGGACAGGCTGGGCCCGGTCGAGGCGGCCGCTCTGTCATTCGGGGTCGACGGCGACGTCAGCGCCCGCCGCCCGGTCGCCTATCCTGACGGTCATCCGGTGCCCCGGTTTTGGAATCGCGGGGCTCTTTCCGCCGCCGGCTCCTGTCGGCTAGTATCGGCGCCAACAGGCGAAAGCACATAGCAGAAACTGGGGGATGCCATGACGCGCAGGCTCGCGGCAATCATGGCCGCCGACGTGGTCGGCTACAGCGGCCTGATGGAGCGAGACGAGTCCGGCACTCTGGCCACGCTCAAGAAACACCGGGCCGAGCTCGTCGATCCCGAAATCGCGAAACACGACGGGCGTATCGTCAAGCTGATGGGCGACGGCACGCTGGCCGAGTTCGCCAGCGTGGTCGATGCGGTCGAATGCGCCGCCGATATCCAGCGCGGCATGACGGCGCGCAACCTCGACGTCGCCGAAGAAGCGCGCATCGTCTTCCGCATCGGCGTCCACCTGGGCGATGTCATCGTCGAGGACGACGACATCTACGGCGAGGGGGTCAACATCGCCGCGCGCCTCGAGGGCCTGGCCGAACCCGGCGGGATCTGCATCTCCGGGCAGGTCTTCGATCAGGTCGATACCAAGGTCGCGCTCGACTACCGGGATCTGGGCGAGCAGCAGGTCAAGAACATGGTCAAGCCGGTCCGGGTCTACGGGATCGGCTTCGGCGGCACGCGCCCCGGGAAGCCGGCTGGCGCCGCGCCGGCCCTGGAGCAACAGATCCGCTTCTGCGCGGCCCCCGACGGCACGCAAATCGCCTACGCCACGGCCGGCCAGGGGCCACCTCTGGTCAAGGCCGCCAATTGGATGAACCATCTGGAATACGACTGGGAAAGCCCGGTCTGGCGTCACATGCTTCACGGTCTCGCCCGGGACCACCAGTTGATTCGCTACGACGAGCGCGGCACCGGCCTATCGGACTGGGAGGTCGAAGACATCTCCTTCGAAGCCTTCATCAGCGACCTGGAAACCGTCATCGATGCGGCCGGGATCGAGCGTTTCGCGCTCTTTGGGGTGTCGCAAGGCTGTTCGATCTCAATCGCTTATGCGGCGCGGCATCCAGAGCGCGTGACCCGTCTCGTGTTGTTCGGCGGATATGCCAAGGGCTGGAACAAACGCGGTTTGCCAGCGGAAATAGAGACGAGGCAGGCACTACGGACCCTGATTCGGCAAGGCTGGGGGCAAGATAATCCGGCGTTCCGACAGACTTTCACGTCCCGGATCATCCCCGGCGGGACAATGGAACAGATGCAGTCGTTCAACGATCTTCAGAGACTCACGACATCACCCGAGAACGCCGTCCGGATCGACCAAGCCAACGGCGACGTGGATGTCAATGAGCTGCTGTCCCAGGTCACGGCACCAACTCTGGTGCTGCACTGCCGCGACGACGCGACCTGCCCCTTCGAATTTGGCCGCCGTATGGCGGCTGGGATCCCCGACGCCCGCTTCGTCGCGCTCGAGGGGCGCAATCATTTGATTTTGGAGGACGATCCGGCCTGGCCGCGGTTCCTGCAAGAGGTCACGGGTTTCCTTGCAGAGGACGGCTGAAAAGCCTCTGTATCCCCCTGGAAATCCACCAACACTCTGCTTGATCCTATTGTTTCAATTGAATTTTCCCTATTCGTCCGATTCTGCTATGATGACGTCCACGGAACCCATGGCGTCAAGCCGAAGCAAGAAACGACTCTGCAACCAAGGGAGACAGACATGTTGAAACGCACGCTACTCGGGGCGATTGCCCTCGCCGCCGGCTTCGCGGTCGCCGCGACCAGCGGACAGGCCTTTGCCGAAAATGACCGCTTCATGAAGGTGCTCAAGCGCGGCACCCTGGTGGTCGGTGTGAAGGCCGACTACAAGCCTTGGGGCTTTCGCGATTCGAGCGGAAAACTCGTCGGCATGGAGATCGACATGGCCAATGACGTGGCCAAGGCGCTCGGCGTCAAGCTCGAGCTGGTCCCGGTTCAGTCGTCGAACCGCATGCAGTTCCTGCAACAGGGCAAGATCGACTTGATGATCGCCACCATGTCGGACCGCACCGACCGCCGCAAACTGGTCGGCATCGTCGAGCCCAACTACTACACCTCCGGCACCAATCTTCTCGCCAAAAAGGGCATCCTCAAGCAGTGGTCGGATCTCAAGGGCAAGCCCGTTTGCGGCAAGCAGGGCGCGTTTTACAACAAGCAGGTATCGAAAAAATACGGCGCCAAGATCATCGCCTTCGTCGGCAACGCGGAAGCCAAACAAGCGCTGCGTGACGGCAAATGCGTCGGCTGGGTCTATGACGACTCCTCGATCATGGCCGATCTGGCGTCGGGCCAATACGACGACTATGAAATGCCGATGCAGACCGAGGACGACAACCCTTGGGGCCTGGCCGTGCCACTTGCGGAATTGGACGGCATCTGGGGCAACTTTATGGCCGGCATGCAATACCGCTGGCTGGTCTCCGGCCGCCTGGCGGAGTTGGAGAAGAAGTGGGGCATCCAGCCCACCGCCTTCCTGAAGATGCAGGCGGAAAAGCTGACGCCGGCCCGCGCTCATCTGAAGTAAGCTTTCTAGGATCTCGGGAACCGGCGTCGTTGGCGCCGGTTCCCGCTTCCGCGACTCTCCCAAATAACATACCGCCAGGGATCCTAGGGGGGACACGCCGTGTTCGACGCGATCGCGCCATTCTTCCAGGAATTCTATGAAAATACCGGCTGGAACTTCATCATATTCTACGAAGAGTACGAATATGACCGGTTCATCGAAGCCATCTGGGTATCCATACAGCTCATCGTCGCGAGCCTGATTTTCAGTCTGGTCGTCGGATTCGTCGGCGCCTGGGCCCAAGGCGCGAAGTCCATAATCGTGCGCTACGTGATCGCCGGCTATATCCAGGTCTTCCGCAACACCCCGCCCTTCGTTCAGATTCTTTTCTTCTACTTCGTGCTTGGCAATCTAACGCCCTCCTATGACGCGGGCGGCTATCAAATCGCGTGGATCGGAAACTTCGGTTGGGCAGTCATTTCCTTGGGCTTTTTCGCCGGCGCCTTCAACGTCGAGATTTTCCGCTCGGGCATCGAGGCGGTTCCCACCGCAACCCGCGAAGCCGCCGATTCCTTGGGCTATACCCGGCTCAAGTCGTACACTCACATCATCTTCCCACTGGCGTTCCGGGTCTGCCTGCCGGCGCTCAACAACAA
>CAXMQD010000465.1:0-1774 GCA_964194965.1 uncultured Acidimicrobiia bacterium
GCCACCGGTGAAGGCGAACAACCCGCCAGCGGAACTGGCGGCCAGGCCGAACGCCCGCTCGATGGCTTGTGCGTCCAGGCCGCGCAGCGCGCCGACCGCCGCCGCCGCGCCAAAGACGCCGCAGACCCCGGTGGCGTGGAAGCCGCGCCGGCGCAAGTGCGGTTGGGCCGCCTCGGCAATCCGCGCCGCCACCTCGTAGCCGGCAGTGACCGCGGTGAGGAACGCGGGCCCGCCGATGTCCTGTCCATAACCCGCGGCAAGTGCCGCCGGCACCACCACGCAGCCCGGATGCACCGAACCGGGGCGGTAGCCGTCGTCGAGTTCAAGCCCATGGGCACTGGCGCCGCCCAGATAGGCGGCGGTCGCGGCATCGGCGCGGCGCGCGCGTCCCGGGACCGGCACGGAGCCTTCCCCCGAACCCCGGGCGAGCACCGCCTCGGCCGCCTCCGTCACGGTCTGGGCGCTGCCGGCCAAGCAGGCGCCGAGGCTGTCGAGGACATGGCGCTTGGCCGCGCGCCGGGCCGCCGCATCGAGGTCGGCGTAGGCCAGCGCCGCGGCGAATCCGGCGAGCCGCCGGGTCGCGCCTGTGGCTGTGTCCTCTTGTTGCGCAGCAATATTCATCACACTCGCCCCACCTCAGCCCCGCATGCGTTCGCCCCTGGGATCGAACAGCGGCTCGGCGATCAGGGTCGCGGGGCGGCGCTCGCCGAGGATTTCGATTTCCACCCGCGCGCCTTCTTCGATCATGGCGACCGGCAGGAAGCCGAGCGCGACCGACTTCTGAACGTAGTGGGCATAGCCGCCGGAGGTCACGAAGCCGACCACCTCGCCGTCCTTCCAGATCGGCTCGTCGGCCCAGACGTCGGCGTCCCCGGCCTCGACCACGAAAGTGCAGAGCCGCCGTTCCGGGCCGGTCTCCTTCTCCGCGACCGCCGCGGGACGGCCGATGAAATCGTTCTTCTGGAACGAGACGAAGCGGTCGAGCCCGGTCTCGGCCGGGGTGTAGTCCGGTTTGTATTCGCGCAGCCAGGAACCGAAGGATTTCTCCAGCCTGAGCGACATCATGGCGCGCATGCCGAACGGCCTGAGCCCCAGATCGGCCCCAGCCTCGCTTAAGGCGTGATAGAGCGCCACTTGGTGCCGGGCTTCGACGTAGATCTCGTAACCCAAATCGCCGGTGTAGCTGATCCGGTTGACGATCGCCGGCACCAGGCCGATTTCGAGCTCGCGCACGCCGAGAAACGGCAAGGCCGCCGTCGAGACATCGGAGCGGGTCACCCGCCGCAACAGCTCGCGCGCCTTGGGCCCGGCGATCTGAAAACCGATGCGCTCCAGGGAGACGTTGCGCAAGGCGACGCCACTATCGGGAAGATGCGCCTGGAACCAGCGCATGTGATACGCCTGGGCAGAGTAGGAGGCGGTCACCTGGAACCGCTCGGGCCCCAGCTTGGCCACGGTCAAATCGCCGATCAACTTGCCGCGCGGGCTGAGCATGGGGGTGAGCGCGATGCGCCCCTCGGCCGGCATGCGGTTGGCCATGATCCGGTTGAGCCAGACCTCGGCGTCCGGGCCGGTCATCTCGTACTTGCCGAAGTTGTGGATCTCGTTGATGCCGACCGCCTCGCGCACCGCCCGGCACTCCTCGGCCACCGGCGCGTGCGCGTTGGAACGGCGGAACGAGGGGATCTCGTAGAGTTCCGCGCCCTCGGGGGCGAAGTAGTTGACCTGCTCCATGCCGTAGGCGCTGCCGAAGACGGCGCGGCCAGCCTTCCAG
>CAXMQD010000466.1:0-8154 GCA_964194965.1 uncultured Acidimicrobiia bacterium
TTTCTGCGCGCCGTGCCCGGCGGTGGCGAGCGGCCGGCGGCGCGCGCGCCCGAGGCCCTCGGCGCCTACCCGCAGGTGCGCATGCGCCGCAACCGCAGCAACGACTGGACCCGGCGCCTGGTTGCGGAGAACCGGCTCTCGGTCGATGATCTGATCTGGCCGGTCTTCGTCCAGGACCAGGACGGCGCCAGCGCGATCGCCTCCATGCCCGGGGTCCAGCGCTTCGGCCTGGACCGGCTGATCGATGCGGTCGGCCCGGCGGCGGAGGCCGGGGTGCCCGCCATCGCGCTGTTTCCCAACATCGACGAATCCCTGCGCACCCCCGACGCCGCCGAGGCGGTCAATCCGGACAACCTGGTGTGCCGGGCGGTCCGCGCGGTCAAGGCGGCCTATCCGGAACTCGGCATCATCTGCGACGTGGCGCTCGACCCTTTCAACAGCGATGGCCACGATGGGCTGCTGCGCGACGGCCAGATCGTCAACGACGAATCCGTCGAGGCCCTGTGCCGCCAGGCCCTGGTCCAGGCCGAGGCCGGTTGCGACGTGATCGCGCCGTCCGACATGATGGACGGACGCATCGGCGCGATCCGCGGCACCCTCGATGGGGCCGGCCTGGAAGGCGTCAAGATCCTCGCCTATTCGGCCAAGTACGCCAGTGCCTTCTACGGACCGTTCCGCGACGCGGTCGGTTCCGGCAGCATGCTCGCCGGCGACAAGAAGACCTATCAGATGGACCCGGCCAATACCGAGGAAGCCCTGCGCGAGGTTGCGCTCGACCTTGAGGAGGGCGCGGACATGGTCATGGTCAAGCCCGGCCTGCCCTATCTCGACGTGGTGCAGCGGGTCAAGGAAACCTTCGGCGTGCCGACCTTGGTCTATCAGGTCAGCGGCGAGTACGCGATGCTCAAGGCCGCCGTCGCCAATGGCTGGCTCGACAACGACAAGGTGATCATGGAAAGCCTGCTCGCCTTCAAGCGGGCCGGCGCCGACGCCATCTTAACCTACGCCGCCCCGGAAGCGGTCGAGCGCCTCAAAACGGGCTGAGCCTCCCGCTTCGCGCGCGCCAGGCACCGCGAACCGCGCCTACACTCTCGTCTCCAGTCTTGTTCGACTCGCTCGCTCACGCACGCTTGATTTGCCGCGCCCAAACGGCGAGCATAAATCCAAGAGCCAGCTGAGCCGCGCGAAGCAGGGGAACCCCAATGCCGAAATCCAAAACCAGAAAAAAATCCACCAAGGGCAAAACCAAGTCGATCGACTGGGGTGTGCCGGCAACCAAGGGATCGGGGCGCATCAACTTGGTGCTTGGCGCCGTCGCGCTGGCCGCGCTGGTGGCCGGCGGCGTCTACTTCTGGCAACTGCAGCAGACCGGCAGCGCCTTCGATGTACTGATCGCCGAGGGCCAACCGGCGCTGGCCCGGGTCGAAACCACCCCGGACCGCGGCGGCGGACATCTGGAGCCAGGCCAGGGCCACAGCTACGGCATCGCGTTCCCGACCTCGGGCATCCACGACCGGGTGCCGATCGGTCCCGGATTCTATACCGAACCGCAGCGCGCCACTCAGTTGGTGCATTCGGTCGAACACGGCCACATCGTAATCTACTACGAGGATCCCGGCGCCGAGGCCCGCGACACCATCGAGGCCTGGACCACGCTGTTCGGGGGCAATTGGGACGGCGTGGTCGCGGTCCCCTCCTCCGGGCTCGGCAAGGCCGTGGTGCTGACCGCCTGGCGCAAGATGCTCAAGCTGGACACCTTCGATCCGGCCGCCGCCGCCGCCTTCGTCGACGCCTATCGCGGCCGGGGACCGGAAAACAAGGTTCGCTGAGGCCGCCCGGCCCCGCACGTCATCCCAACAACCAGTCCCGCACTCGGGCGACCTGGGCTGGGTCCATGAGCGCCGGCGCATGGCCACAACCGGCGATTTCGGTGAGTTCGGCGCGCGGCCCCCGGCGAGTCATCTCGGCCGCGGTTTCGGGCAGCAGCAGATCGGAATCCGCACCGCGCAGCACCAGGGTCGGCACCGTTAATCGATCCCAGACCGCCCAGAGATCGACGTCCTCGGGCGGGGCGGCGTGAAAGGCAGCGCCGATCCCCGGATCGTAGCGCAGGCGCAAGGCGCCCTCGCCCTCGCCCCCGCCCTCGCCCCCGCCCTCTGCCGCCGCCACGCTGATCTCGGTCAGATGCCGCCATTCGTGGTCCGCGAGCGCGCCGAAACCGGCGTGGACGTCGCGCACATAGGCCTCGGCGGCTTCGAGATTGGCGAAGCGCGGATCGTGACCCACGTAGGTGCCGATGCGCGCGAGCGCCGCCTTGGGCAGGAACGGGCCGACGTCGTTGAGCACCAGGCGCCGTAATGGGGTACCGAACTGGGCCGTGCCAGATTGGGCCGTGCCAGATTGGGCCGCCATCGTCATGCCGATCAGCCCGCCCATGGAGGTGCCGATCCAATCCACCGCCTCGGCCTCCAGGCGCGCGAGCAGCACGGTCATGTCGGCCAGGTATTGCGGGAAGGCGTAGCCGGCCGGATCGGATAACCAGCTACTCTCGCCACGACCGACTATGTCGGGACAAACGACCCGGCAGCCGGCTTCGGCGAGGGCCGCGGCGAGCGTGTCGAAGTCGCGGCCGTTGCGGGTCAAGCCGTGGACGCAGATCACGACCCGGTCGGCGTCGGGCGCGCCGAATTCGCGGTAGGTCATGGCGTGGAAGCCGCCGGGAGACAGGCAGCGCACCGACCCGCGACGCGGATTTCCCGGTGTGGCGGCGCTCACGGCTCGCACGCCGGCGGCGCGTCATGGACCTCGACGAAGGTCTCCGGGTAGAAGCCGTTGAAGCGGGTCGCGAGCGCGTATGAATAGGCGCCGACCTGACCGATCTCGATCCAGTCGCCTTCGCGTGTGTCTTCGGGCAGCTCGAATGTGCCGGGCAACACGTCCAGCGAATCGCAGGTCGGACCGTTGAGCACGAAGGGCCGGAACGTCTCCGAGGCACCGCCGCCGGTACGGATCAACCGCGCCGGCATGCGCAGATCGACCTGAGCCATCTCCGAGAGGCTGCCGTAGATGCCGTCGTTGATGTAGAGGGAGTCATCCTTGCGCAGTTGCACCTGGGTCAACAACGAGCAAGAGTCGGCGACCAGCGCGCGGCCTGGCTCGGCGAAGACCTCGACCGTCGGCTTGAGCGCGATCTTTTTCAGCCCGGCGCGGATTTCGTCCATATAATCCTCGAGCGGCGGCACCTTCATGTTGGCATAGCTAGCCGGAAAGCCGCCGCCCACGTCGAGGCAGACCGGATCGACCCCGGCACGGGCGATCACCTCGCCGCAGAGCGCAAGCGCCTTGCCGTAGACCGAAGGGTCGCGGCACTGAGAGCCGACGTGGAACGCCAGCCCGGTTTCGCAGCCGCGCGCGCTAGCGGCGCGCAACAACTCGACCGCCTGATCCGCCTTGGCGCCGAATTTGGCGGCCAGATGGTAGAGCGCCGCCTCGACCGGCGGGGTATGCAGGCGCACGATAATCACCACGTTCTCGCCGCCGGTCTCCGCCAGCACTTTGTCGAGCTCGCTCGCGTGGTCGACCACGTAGTGGCGGATGCCGTAGACCGTGTAGGCGTTCTTGATCACCGCCCGGCCCTTGACCGGGTGCATGAAATAAGCGTGGCCGTGCGGGTAGGATTCGTGGACCTGCGCGATCTCGGGCAACGAGGCGGTATCGAAGTGGCGGATGCCGGCCTGGTAGAGCACGTCCAGCACCATGGGGTGCGGGTTGCATTTTACCGCGTAAAGCACCGCGCCCGGGAACAGGGACATGAACCGGCGCGCCGCCGCATCCAGCACCCGCGGTCGCAAGCAGAACACCGGATAGCTTGGCTCGAGCGCCATAACCACCGAGCCCACGTCGGCGAAGCTGCGCGCGCTCTTGGCTTTGTCGCTCTGATGTGCCGGTGCGGTCTGCATGGAACGCCTCGATACCAATGATCCTTCGCGCGTCCTCGCGTGGCTGCAAGCGAACCTTGCACGATTGACAGGTACCGCGCCAGGTATCACGTTACCACTCGCCCCGCACGAGATTAGATAATCTCCGTTAACGAGTCGCTCAAGCAATGTCATTTTCGATTGCCCCTCACCCCGGCCCCGGCTCGACCGAGAACGCGCTCGAGGATCGCCTGTGAGACCGCTCATGCCGGGCCTGCGCGGCGAATGGCGCGCCATGCCGGAATATGGCGACAGCGCCGCCGCGGCCGGCAACATCGGCGTTGCCGTGGTCTCCAGCCAGGCGCTCATCGTCTGGTGCGAGCAAGCCGCCCATCGCGCGATCGCGGACCGCTACGACGCGGGCGAAACCACCCTTGGCGTCGGTTTCGACCTGACCCACGACGCCCCGGCCCGGCTCGGCCGCGAGGTCGTGACCGAGGCCGAGGTGGCGGCGATCGACGGCCGGCGCATCACTTTCGACGTGCGCGCCACACAAAACGGCGTCACGATCCTGCACGGGCGCCATATCCGCGCGGTGGTCGATCGCGCCCGCTTCTTCGACAAGGCGGGCCTGCCCCCGCCGATCCAGCCCCCACGCCACCAGCGCTTGGAATTCTGGTTCGATTTCCACAGCCCTTGGTGCTACCTCGCCGGCCACCGCATCGGCGCGCTGGCGCGGCGCCACGGTCTCGCGCTGGTCTGGCGCCCGGTGCATCTGCCGCGCCTGCTCCAGGCCGTCAACGGGGCCCCGCCGCCGCCGCGGAAACCCGCATTCAAGCATTGGTCCGAGCAGGACCTGGCCGATTGGGCGGCGCTCCTGGGCCTGCCGTTCAGCCAGCACCCGGACTATCCGCTGCGCCCGGCGCGAGCTTTGCGGGCGGCGATTCAGGTCGCCACGAATCCGGAGACTCAAGACCGCATCGAGGCTTTCGCGCAGCGGGTCCTGCGCGGTTACTGGGCGGAAGGCGCGAACATCGAGGACTTTGGGGTACTCGCCGCGCTCGCCACCGAAGCCGGGCTCGACGGTGGCCGGGTCGTGGAGGGCGCCCAGAGCGACGCCGTCAAGCAGGCCCTGGTCGCCAACCTGGACGAAGCGATCGCGGCCGGGGTGTTCGGCGTGCCGACCGTGGCGCTGGGCGAGAAACTCTACTTCGGCAACGACCGGTTGGATTTGTTGGAGCTGCACCTCAACGGCGTCGCCGCTCCGGGCGTTTCGGACGAATACCTACCCCAGACCTAACCGTTTGAGCGGGCCGTTGCCGGGTTCGCCGTTGCGGGCCAGTGCCTTGATCTCGCCACTCATGGCGATGCGGCCCTCGTTCATGTAGGCCTCGTGATTCTTCTCCATCTCGCCGAGCACATAACGATAGTTGACCATCAGCCCGGCCGAGCGGGCGAGACCCTGGGCCGAGGTGTCGCCGAGCCAGTTGAGATGTTCGAGCCGGGCGCCGTTTTTGAGGTGGAAGCGCGCGACCGCGTCGATCGGCTCGCCGCTGCTCCGGCGCTCCTGAAAATAGCGTGCGCCGAGCCTGAGCAACGGGCCCTCGAGCGCCTTGCGGACCACCGGGTCCTGGGGCCAGTCGGCGCGCGCCAGCACCGTAAGCAGCGCGGCCTGGGGATCGTCGCTGCCGCCGAGCGCCCGCACGCCGCCGCGCTCGGTTTCGCTGAACGCGACCTCGACGGTTTCCTTCGGCGCCGCTTCGAGCCAGGCCCGAAACCCCGGCACCGGCGAGAGCGTGGCGAAGGTCTTGATGCGCGGCAGCTCGGCCGTGAGGCGCCGGACCACGCGTTTGATCAGGAATTCCCCGAAAGAAATGCCGCGCAGGCCTTTCTGGGTGTTGCTGATGGAATAGAAGATCGCGGTATCGGCGGCCTCCGGATCGGTGCTGGGAGCGGCGCCGTCGAGCAGCGTCTGAATATTGCGGGCGATGCCCTTGACCAGGGCGACTTCGACGAAGGCCAGCGGTTCCTCGGGCATGCGCGGATGAAACAGTGCGTAGAGATGGCGGTCGGACTCGACCCGGTGGCGCAAATCGTCCCAGGAGCGGATTTCGTGCACCGCTTCGTAGGCGATCAGCTTCTCCAGTAGCGCGGCGGGCGAGTCCCAAGTGATGCGCGCCAGATCCAGGAACCCGGTGTCGAACCAGGAGGCCAGCAAGTCGCGCAGGTCGGCGTCGAGATCATCCAGCGCCGGGGCGCGGTCCTGCAACGCCAGCAGATCCGCGCGAAGATCAACTAAAAAATTAATTCCCTCTGGTAGTGCATTGAATTGTGTAAGTAATTTTATTCTAGGTGGCGCAATAACCTGGCGCAGCCGGCGCTCGGCCTGGCGCTTCGCCGCCGGATCGCCGGCCTCCTGGTAAGCCGCGATGGCGGCGTCGAGCGCGGCTTCGTCGCGCGCGAACTCCCCGGCCAATACCTCCAAAAAGCGGCGCCGGCCCTCGTCGTCCAGCTCGAGATAGGTCTCGCCGAGCTCGGCCGCGCGCATCCGCGCCGAGACCTCGCCGCCACGCGCCTCTAAACATTCGGTCATGAAGGCCTTGAGCGCCTCGGGCTCGGCGTCGGCCCGCACGGCGTCCAGCATGCCACCGTTGCGGCCCACGGTCCGGGCCGCGCTCTGGGCAATATCCCGCCAAGCACCGGCCAGATTGGACAGGGTCCGCTCGATCAGGGTCTCGTTCTGCGGCATGGCTCTCAAGCCGATCCTGTGGGAAGTCCGGGTCCCCCGCCCCGCAACAGCCGGGAGTCCCGCAGCCGATTATGGCTACCATGTATTAACGAACCGCCTGTAATGCCAAGAGAAATCGAACCGGCTCGGGGTTCAGGTACGTGGCAGCTAGATCACGCCGCGCCCGCGCAGGGCCTCGATTTCCGCTGCCCTCAGACCGAGCAGTTCGCCTAGCACCTCATCGGTGTGCTGGCCGAGGGTGGGCGGTGCACGACGGTAGGAGGCCGGCGTTTCCGACATCCGGATCGGGCTTGCGATCAAGGGCGCCGGATCGCCGCCGAGCGCCGGGTGGGGCATCTCGATCCGCATGCCGCGGGCCGCGATTTGGGGGTCGGCGAAGGCCTGTTCGATGGTGTTGATCGGACCGCAGCTCACGTTGTGCGCCTCCAGGCCCTCGATCCAGTAACGCGAAGGCTGGGCCGCGACGACCGGCGTCAACAGCGCGGTCAGCTCGGCGCGGTGGCGCAGCCGCTCGCCGTTGCCGCGGAAGCGTTCGTCCTCGGCCAACTCGGGCACCCCGGCGAAGGCGCAGAAGCGCTGGAACTGGCCGTCGTTGCCGACCGCCAGGATGATATCGCCATCGGCGGTGGCGAAGGTCTGATAGGGCACGATATTGGGGTGGGCGTTGCCCAGGCGCGGCGGCGCCTGACCGGTAGCCAGGTAGTTCAGGCCCTGGATCGACAGCGTCGCCACCTGGGTGTCGAGCATGCCGATGTCGATGTACTGGCCCGCGCCGGTCGCCTCGCGGTGGCGCAGCGCGGCGTTGATCGCGACCGCCGCGTACATGCCGGCCATCAGGTCGGCGATCGGAACTCCGGCCTTCTGGGGCGCGCCGTCGGGCTCGCCGGTGATCGACATGAACCCGCCCATGCCCTGGATCAGCACGTCGTAGCCGGGCTTGGCCGCATAGGGCCCGGTCTGGCCGAAACCGGTGATCGAACAGTAGACCAGGCCCGGACAATCCGCCTTGAGCTGCTCGTAGCCGAGGCCGTACTTGGTTAGGCCGCCGTGCTTGAAGTTCTCGACCAGGATGTCGGATTGGGCGATCAGGCGCCGCGCCAGGTCCTGACCCTCGGCCCCGGTCAGATCCAGGGTGATCGAACGCTTGTTACGATTGGAGCTGGCAAAGTAGGCGCTCTCCCCGGACTCCGTGCCGGCGCGGTCCTTGAGAAACGGCGGCGCGAAGCGGCGGGTGTCGTCGCCGGCGCCGGGCCGCTCGACCTTGATCACGTCGGCGCCCAGATCGCCGAGGATCTGGGTGCAGGTCGGCCCGGCCAGAATCCGGGTCAGGTCGAAAACGCGCAGGCCATGGAGTGGACCGGTCATCGTTGGAGCTCGCCTTTCGTGGGATTTAAAATTACCGGGCCGAAGATAGGCGAGCCGTGGGGCGCGCGGCAAGCCGGGTCGTGGCTCGGTTTGGTATTATCCGAGCCATTGCGCTACACCTGG
>CAXMQD010000467.1:0-1776 GCA_964194965.1 uncultured Acidimicrobiia bacterium
TTCGTGATCGCCGAGGACCGTTACGCGGCGGCCGACGGCATCCAGGAGGTCGACGTCGACTACGAGGCGCTGCCGGTCCTGATCGACCCCAAAAAGTCGCTCGAAGACGACGCGCCGATCCTGCGCGAGGACGCCAAGGACAAGGACGAAGTCGGCCAGGGACCGCGCCGCCATCCGAATCACATCTTCAATTGGCAGTCCGGCGACAAGGACGCCACCGATAAGGCCTTCGACGGCGCCGCGGTCACGGTCAAGGAGGAGATGTTCTATCAGCGCGTCCATCCGGCGCCGATCGAGACTTGCGGCTGCGTCGCCTCCATGGATCCGGTGGCCGGCAAGCTGACGGTCCACGGCACCTTCCAGGCGCCCCATGTGATACGTACCGTGGTCTCGCTCATATCGGGGCTTGCGGAGAGCAACATCCGCATTATTTCGCCCGACGTTGGCGGCGGTTTCGGCAACAAGGTCGGCGCCTACCCGGGTTACGTCTGCGCGGTCGTGGGCTCGATCGTGCTCGGCCGGCCGGTCAAGTGGATCGAGAGCCGAATCGACAACATCTCGACCACGGCGTTCGCGCGCGACTATCACATGACCTGCGAGCTCGCGGCCGACCAGGACGGCCGGATCACCGGCCTGCGGGCAAACGTGCTGGCCGACCACGGTGCCTTCAACTCCCACGCCCAGCCCATGAAATGGCCCGCCGGCTTCTTCAATATCGTGACCGGCAGTTACGACATCCCGACCGCCCACGTCGAGGTCGACGGGGTCTACACCAACAAGGCCCCGGGCGGGGTCGCCTACCGCTGCTCGTTCCGCGTGACCGAGGCCGCGTATCTGATCGAACGCATGCTCGACGTCCTCGCCCAGAAGGTCGGCGTCGACAAGGCCGAGATTCGCTTGCGCAACTTCATCAAGGCCGAGCAGTTCCCCTATCAGTCTTGCCTCGGTTGGGAGTACGACAGCGGCGACTACACGACCGCGCTGAACCAGGCGATGAAGGCGGTCGGCTACGAGGACCTGCGCAAGGAGCAGGCCGAAAAACGCGCGCGCGGCGAGCTCATGGGCATCGGCATCGCGACCTTCACCGAGGTCGTCGGCGCCGGTCCGTCGCGCAACTGCGACATCCTGGGCATCAAGATGTTCGAAAGCTGCGAGATTCGGGTTCACCCGACGGGCAGCGCCATCGCCCGCCTCGGCACCAAGAGCACCGGCCAGGGTCACGAGACGACCTACGCCCAAATCATTGCTTCCGAGATCGGCATCTCCTCGGACCTGATCACTGTCGAGGAGGGCGACACCGACACCGCGCCCTACGGCCTGGGCACCTACGGCTCGCGCACGACACCGGTCGGCGCCGCCGCCGCGGCCCGCGCCGGCCGCAAGATTCGCGACAAGGCGCGCAAGATCGCGGCCCACATGCTCGAGGTCAGCGAGAGCGACCTGGAGTGGGACGTCGACCGCTTCACGGTTAAAGGCGTGCCCGACCTCTCGGCGGCCATGAAGGACATCGCCATGGCCGCCTATTCCAATCTGCCCGAGGGGCTGGAGCCGGGTCTCGAGGTGGTCGACTACTACGACCCGCCGAACATGACCTTCCCCTTCGGCGCCTACATCTGCGTGGTCGACGTCGATCGTCACACCGGCGAGGTCGCGATACGCAGTTTCTATGCACTCGACGACTGCGGCACGCGGATCAACCCGATGATCATCGAAGGTCAGGTCCATGGCGGCCTCGCCGAGGCTTTCGGCATTGCCATGGGTCAGGAAATCGTGTTC
>CAXMQD010000468.1:0-1503 GCA_964194965.1 uncultured Acidimicrobiia bacterium
TGCGAGGGCACGTACCAGGAGGTGGCCCGGGACCCGCTGGTGCAGCAAGCCTATCTGGGGATCGAATGAGCGGGGAACGCGAGGCCGGGCTGGTCGTGGAAGGCGTCTACACCGCCTACGACAAGGCCAATGTCCTGGAGGACGTGTCGTTGCGGGCCGAGACCGGCAAGATCACCTGCCTTCTGGGCTCGAACGGCTCGGGAAAGACGACGCTGATCCGCTCGGTCCTCGGCCTTACCCGGCCCAACCGCGGCCGCATCCGGTTCAACGGCGTCGAGCTCACCGGGCTCGCCACCCACAAGGTCATCGCCGCCGGGATCGCCTCGATTCCCGAAGGCCGCCAGGTGTTCCCCAAGCTGACCGTCGAGGAAAACCTGCGCCTCGGCGGTTATCAGGAACCCTCGTCCGAGGTCCTGGCGCGCCGCCTGGACGAGGTTTACGAGACCTTCCCGAGGCTCCTCGAGCGCAAGAGCCAGATCGCCGGCACCATGTCGGGCGGCGAACAGGCGATGGTCTCGATCGGCCGCGGCCTGATGAGCGCGCCGCGGCTGCTGATGCTCGACGAACCGTCGCTCGGGTTGTCGCCCATCCTGGTCAAGGAAAACTTCAACATCATCCGCCGCATCAACGAGCGGGGCATCACCGTCTTTCTGGTCGAGCAGAACGTCCGCCAGACCCTGGCGATCTCCGATTTCGGCTACGTGCTATCGAAGGGTCGCGTCATCGCCAGCGGGACGCCCGAGGAGCTGGGCCGCACCGAGGAGGTCCACCGGGCCTACTTCGGCTGACGCCGGCCGCTCTCGGGGCGCCGCTCCCAAAATACCCGTACCGGTTTTCGAGAGCGGGCCGCGTGGCGGCCGTCGCCGCCGGCCGCAAACCCGCCCACTGTCGGAGGTGACCGTCTGCCCGAGCCCGAAAGGAACCAACGACCAAGGACTGCAGAATCCAGCCTGGCGGCATCACCCGCCAAATCCTCGATATCGTCGAAGCGGATGGCGGGCTGGACATCTGGCCATCGGCGCTGGAGACGGTTCACAAGCGGATGAGAAACGGCATGGATTGAAGCGCAACTTGTGAACTCATGACCAGTTTGATGCGAACCGTCGATCAGCCCAATCAGACGATACTTGTAACTTCCGCTTCTGGATAAACGCAGACGTTCTCGTGGGTGTGCTGGAGCGTCCGCAGATACCCTAAAACCGGACATCGAAATTCGGATGGCAGCAAAGAGGCCGCCGATACTTGTGGGCTTTGCGATCGCTGCCATTGGACGGCCGCTTTGCGATCGGATAGCGGACGTTCGCGACGGCGGCCTTGAATGGCCGATTTGGGTCGACTCCAGCCCTTCGTGGCTGTCACACAATCGATCGCAATTGCGATGCCGGCGAGCTCCTCCAGCTCTTCGTCGGTAAGATCGGGGTGGTTTCGCCGCCCACCCCGCTTCCCCCGGTCCAGGCCTCGTCGAGGGCCTTGAGGGCTGACCCCGGGCCCGGCTAGGCGCTA
>CAXMQD010000469.1:0-2447 GCA_964194965.1 uncultured Acidimicrobiia bacterium
AACTGGCTGCACGTGGGCAGCGCCCAGGCCGGCCCAAAAGTGGCCGCCATTCTCTCCGTCGTTGAAAGCTGCCGCCGGATGAAACTCCCGGTCCGCGACTACCTGGCGGCCGTTCTCCCCGGCCTCGCCGACACCAGCATCCGCAAACTTCCCGAACTCACCCCCGCAGCCTGGGCTGTCCGCAATCGGTAACCACAATACGGAAGCTCGGTCAAGGGTGCAGTTGCTCTGACGGATACCCTAGCCCGACTTTCGCAAATCTAAAGCGATAGAGCAACGCCGACAAGCCTCCCAAGCGTTGTAGGGTGCACTTTTCACTTGCCAACCGCGTTCGGATATGGCTAGATGAAAGATATGAATATATTCGAACGCCACGTGGGAGGCCGGCGTTATCGCATCGCTTCCCAATCGGTGTGGGATTCGGCTCGGCAGCGGCCGTTCGCGCGCCAAGCGGTGTTAGGTCCGGCCGACCCGCCACCGGTGGCCGACCTGGGATTGACCCGGACGATCGGAACGCGACGGGTCGGTGACGTGGGGGCTTTGGTATGCGTCGCCGAGCAACTGGATTTGATCAGGCTCATCGACCAAGCGTGTGGCGTCACGGCGTCGGCCAACGGTCCGACGATTGGCGAGATGGTGCTTGCCGTAGCGGTGCAGCGAGCCTGTGCGCCCGCCGGCAAATGCCATTTGGCCGCTTTCCTGGAGTCGTGTGTGCCGCGGGTATCTTGCCTGCCTGCCTCAGCCTTCACCGGGCAAGCGTATCACCGGCTGGCCGCTCAGGTCACCGATGAGCAACTTGAGAAGGCGCAGATCGAGATCGCCCGTGCGGTCGTCCGGCGCTTCGAGTTGTCGACCAACGTGCTGGCGTTCGACACGACCAATTTTGACACTCACATCGCGACCACCACCCCCGGAGAGCTGGCGCGGCGAGGCCACGCCAAAAGCAAGCGCAAAGACCTGCGCGTGGTGGGACTGGCGGCGCTGGTGAGCGAGACGGGGCATGTGCCGCTGCTGCACCGCGCCTACCCCGGCAATGGATCGGACCAGGCAGTGCTGGGAAGCTGCTTGGATGCCCTGGGCAAGTTGCACGGCGCTCTGGACGACGGGGAGCGGCGCGCCCGTCCCGCCTGTCGCACCCTGGTGCGCGACGGAGGCTCGTGGAGTGAACAGCTGGAACTTGACTTGGATGTCGAGGGCTACTACAGTCTGATCTCGCTGCCGCTGAGTCATAGCGCCTCGCAATTGGCCCTGGAACATGCCGCCCGGCGAGGAGCCATGAAGCGTCTGGGAGGGAAGCTGGGGGATGTGCGGGCGGCGCGGTTGCAGGCCCGGGTGGGCGAGCTGGACCGCACCCTGGTGGTAGTCGAGAGCCAGGAACTGCTGCGCGGACAGAAGCGGGGCATCGTGGTGGCGTTGGCCAAGGCCAAGGTCGAACTACGCAAACTGGAGAAACGGGCCGCCAGCGGCCGTATCCGGTCCGAGGCCCTGGAGGAGCAGGTCCGGAAGACGCTGCGACGCGAGCATCTGTCGGAGTTCGTGGTGGCCACGGTGAAGCGGAACGGCAAGCAACTATCGCTCCACTGGCATGTCGATGCGGCCCGGCGGCGCCGGCTGGAGCGCACACGCCTGGGCCGGCGTGTGTTGTGTACCGACCGTCACATCTGGAGCGCCGGCCGGATCGTGTACGCGTTCCGGGGGCAGTGGAAGGTGGAGGAACTGTTCCGCCGGGCCAAGAAGGGAGGGCTGGCGCCCTGGGGGCCTTCCCACCAATGGACCGACACTTCGTTGCGGTTGCATACCTTCGCTACGGTGATCGGCCTGATGCTGGTCAGCCTGGTTCGCCTGGAGTTCGGCACACCGCAGTCGGCGCTGAGCATGATGGAGACGCTGGAGGAGGTGAAGGCCACCTTGGTGCGGGTGCGCACCAAGGAGCGTGGTCGCCGTGCCACGGTGATGCTCGCGCCAGACCTAACTGCCGACCAACGCAGGGCGGTTCGGACCTTCGCGCTGGAACGCTGGATGCCTACACTTCTTTCATCTAGACATCCTCATGCGTCCGGCTCAGATATAAGGCCTTCCGCATGAGCAGAGATGCTCGGATTTGCGAAAGTCGGGCTAGAGCGAGCACGTGGTTGAAACTGCGGCGAGACATTGGCAGGTTTTCGAGCTCTATATCGCCCAGACTCTCGCGCTGATCGGCGGCCACGGTGTTGAGCTGAGGCGTTTCCCCGCTGACGGTAATAACCTCCGTGATTGCGCCCAACTCGAGAACGTATGTGCTTCGAGCTTGCTGTGCGGCCGACAGTACAATCCCGGTGCTCTCATAAGCCTTGAAGCCCTCGGACTGGATGCCCAGGGTGTAAGTACCCACTTGGACAAAATCGAAGCCGAACTCGCCGGCGGCGCTCGTTGTCTTCGTGGTGATAGAGCCGGTTCCTTCGTTGGTG
>CAXMQD010000470.1:0-4213 GCA_964194965.1 uncultured Acidimicrobiia bacterium
GTCGAGCGGGCCGAACCCGTGGGAGGTCAACTCGGTTTACAACGATATCGCCGGAACGACGTTCCGTTGGCTGCCGGCGGTGACCGTGGCCGGGGAATACGAGGTCTACGCCTGGTGGACCTACCACGAAAATCGCTCGTCGAATGTGCCCTACCGCATCGGCCACGATGGCGCCGTCGACACGGTGGCCGTCGATCAACACGACACGGGGCTGGGCGGACAATGGAACCTGCTGGGCAGTTATACCTTCGACGCTGGCGGCGGGGAGTATGTCGAGGTGTCGGCCGACAATGGTCAGGCGTCCGCCGACGCAGTGAAACTGGTGCTGAGCTCGCCCGCCAACCAACCGCCGGTGGCCAATGCCGGGTCGGACCAAACCTTGGCCGACAGCGACGGCTCCGGATCGGAAACGGTGACTCTCGACGGCACCGGGTCCACCGATGACGGGACGATCGCCTTATATGAGTGGTCGGACAATCTTGGCGACCCGATCGCTGACGGGAGCGGACCGACGCCGACCCTCATCGTGGGCGAGCACACCATCACGCTCACCGTCACCGACAACGACGGAGCTACCGACACCGACATCGTGGTGGTAACCGTGGAGCCGCTGGAACCCAGCTACGGCGTCGCGGTGACGCCGGCGACGGCGGCTCTGTCCGGCGCGCCCGGGGCGACGGTGCCCTACACCCTGACGGTTACCAACAACGGGAACGTGCCCGATACCTTTACCGTTGCCGTGTCGGGCAATGCCTGGACGACCACGCCCGCGCCATCCCCGATCGGGCCGATCGCGGCGGGTGGCACCGGCGAGCTCACCGTGAATGTGGTCATCCCGGGGGCCGCCGCTGACGGCGCCAGCGACCCGGCGACGATCGCGCTCACCTCTCAGGGCGACGGCACCGCGACGGACTCTTCGACCCTGACCACGACGGCGGTGGCCCCGCCGGCGAGCTTCATGCACGTGGGCGACCTGGACGGGAGCGGTACCTTGTACGTTGGTAATGGCCCGGTTCGGTGGAAAGCCGATGTGGTGGTCGCGGTTGAGGACGGTGACTCCAGTCCGGTGGCGGGCGCGACCGTGACCGGCAATTTCACCCCGAAAGGTGGGAACGGCAGGTCGTGCACTACGGACGCCATCGGCCGGTGCACGATTCAGAGCCGCAATATCCAAGAGCGTCAGGCAACCATGGTCACGTTCACGGTGACCGGCGTGACCGACGGCAGCCGGACCTACGACTCGGTTGCGAATGACGATCCGGACATTGCCCCACCCGAGGATGTCAGCACCGGCACCGTCATCTTCGTGGATGCGCCATAAGCTTCGAGGAAGCCGAGGCCGGCGCCTTGCTTGGGGCCGCGATTGCCGATCGCGAACCGGATTCAAACGCCGTCCGAACGGCCCGGAAAAGCGGCGAGCACGGCCAAGGCCTCGTCGATGTCGGCCTCGGTGTGGTCGGCGGAGACCTGGAAGCGAATCTCCTCGTCGCCGCGCGGCACCACCGGATAGTTGAGCCCGGTCGCCAGGATGGCGTTCTCGCGCAGATGCGCGACCATTGCCGTGGTTGTGGCGGTGTCGCGCACCATTAGCGGCACCACTGGGTGCGCGCCGGGGATGGTTTCGTAGCCGAGCGCGGTCAGCCCCGCCTCGAAGCGCGCGGTCATCCGGCGCAGGTGATCGAGCAGCGCCTGGCCTTCCGCGCTATCGACGATCGCCACCGCCCGGGACGCCGCCGCCGCCTCGCCCGGCGTGATCGGGTTGGAATAGATGTAGAACGGCGAGGTCTCGCGCAGGTATTCGACGATGGTACGGCTTGCCGCGACATAGCCGCCGTTGACCCCGAACGCCTTTCCGAGCGTCGCGATCAAGAGATCGACCGGCGCGCCGCCGCAGTATTCCTCGGTGCCGCGCCCGGTCTCGCCGAAGGCGCCGACGCCGTGGGAATCGTCGGCCACCACCACCACGTTCTCGGCGTAAGCACCGTCGTGCTTGCGCGCGATCTCCACGATCTCATGGAGCGGGGCATGGTCGCCACGCATGGAGAAGATGCCGTCGGTGATCACGATGGCGCGCGTGCAGTCGGCCGCGCAAGACTCGAGCCGGGCGTCGAGTTCGCTCATATCGAGGTGGCGGTAGATCTCCTTGCGCTTGGGCCGCGACAGGCGGACGGCGTTGATGATTGAGTTGTGGTTGAGCGCGTCGCTGATCACCGCGGTCTCGGCCGTGATGAGCGGCGCGAGCACGCCGATCACCGTTGCATAGGCCGAGCTGAAGATCATCGCGGCCTGGCGGCCGTGGAAGGCGGCGAGGCGCGTTTCCAGCTCGATATGCGGCGCCCAGGTGCCGCTGATGAAGCGCACCGCACCCGGTCCGGTGCCGCAGGCACGCACCGCGGCCTCCTCGGCGGCGATCACCGCCTCGTGCAGTCCCAGCCCCAGGTAACTGTTGGCATTCATGCGTAAGTAATCGCGGTCGCCTTCACCCGCGAGCCGGTAGCGCGGGCCCCTGCCGTTCCCCGCTGGGCCGCCGGCCGCCGGAATCACCCCGGCGAGGACGGTCTCGCGCCCCTTGCGGGTGCCGCTTTCGGTCAGGCGGTCGAGTTCGGCGGCGAGCGCGGTTTCGATACGATCATCGGGCATTTTCAACGCTCCTTGGCACAAGTCTACCCGATCGCGGGCATGAAGGGGGAGTGCGTAGGGTCTCAGGAAATCCGGGCGTCGATCCAGGGGAGGGCGGCCGCCACGCTTTCGGCGGTCTCGCTATCGGGCGCGGGCGGGCGTTCGATCATCACGACGGGGAGTTTAAGCGCGCGCGCCGCCGCGATCTTGGCCGCCGCACCCGCGCCACCGCTGTTCTTGCTGACCACCACGTCGATCCTGTGTTCCCGTAGGAGGTCGATCTCCCGCTCGATGGCGAAGGGCCCGCGCCCCAGCACCAGGAGGTGGTCGGCCAGCGGCGGCGGCGTCTCCGGTTCCTCGACCAGGCGGACCAGGAACCAGAGTCCGGTCAATCCCGCGAAGGCGGCGAGCTCCTGGCGGCCGATGGCCAGGAAAACCCGCCGGCCCAGGCCCGGCAACGCGGCGGCGGCGGCCTCGATGTCGGGAACCGGGACCCAGGTGTCGCTGGCTTGCGGCGTCCAGGGCGGGCGCGCGAGCAACAGCCGCGGTACCTTGGCAAGGTTGCAGGCCCGGGCCGCGTTGCGGCTGATTCGCGCGGCGAAGGGATGGGTCGCATCGACCACCAGATCGATGCCCTCGCGCCCCAGATAGTCGGCCAGCGCCTCCGGCCCGCCGAAACCGCCGACCCGCACCTCCCCCGGCACCGCCGCCGGCGCCCGCGTGCGCCCGGCCAGCGAGGTAATCGCGGCCACCCGTGCGTCCCCAAAGAGCGCCCGCGCCAACCCCACCGCCTCGGCAGTGCCGCCGAGGATGAGTACGCGGATGGGCTCAGCCATCCGCCCGCCCCACCGGCTCGCCTTGGCGGTTGAAGATCAGCACCTCGACTTGGGTTTCGCCGTCGAGCACTTCGAGCGCCGTGGCGCGGGCCGCCCGCGCGACCGCGTCGCCGAGCGGGAGGTTGGCCTGGCGCGCTAGCTCGAGCACTTGGTTGGCGGTGTTGGCTGCGCGGGTCTGGTCCTGCAGATCGCCGCTCGCACCTAGCTCGCCCAGGCGATCGGCGAGCCAGTCGAGATCGACCTGGCTGCGCCCGGAATGCAGGTCCAGGTGCCCCATGGCCAGCTTGGAGATCTTGGCGAAACCGCCACCCAGCGTCAGGCGCGGCAAGGGATGGCGACGCAGGTACTTGAGCAGGCCGCCGACGAAATCGCCCATGTCGAGCATGGCCACGTCGGGCAGGCCGTAGAGTTTTTGCACCGCCTGCTCGGAGGTCGATCCGGTGCAACCGGCGACATGGGTCAATCCGGTCGCCCGGGCCACGTCGATGCCGCTATGGATCGAATGAATCCAGGCCGAGCAGGAGTAGGGCACCACCACCCCGGTGGTGCCCAGGATCGACAGCCCGCCCGTGATGCCCAGGCGCGGGTTCCAGGTCCGTGTCGCAAGCTTCTCGCCACCGGGGATTGAAATCTCGATCTCGAAGTCCGGCGCCGCGCCGGCCGCCGAGGCGAGCTCGTTCACCACCTCGGCCATCATCTTGCGCGGTACCGGGTTGATCGCGGGCTCGCCGACACCGACCGGCAGGCCCGGCAGGGTC
>CAXMQD010000471.1:0-1632 GCA_964194965.1 uncultured Acidimicrobiia bacterium
TCTGCCCCGGCCCCGGCCGGTCGCCCCGGTCAAGCGCGCCGAGCCGGCGATCGAGCATGGCCGCGCCGCCGGGGTCGACCGGCGCAGCGCCGAGCGCCTCCGGCGCGGCCGGCTTCCGGTCGAGGCGCGGCTCGACCTGCACGGCCACACGCAAGACCAGGCGCACGCGGCCTTGGACCATTTTCTCGGCGAGGCCCAGGCGCGGGGTCTGCGCTGCGTCCTGGTGATCACCGGCAAGGGCACTACTACGAGGGCCGCCACGGGGGCCGCCACGGGGGCCAGCGGCGTCCTGCGCGGCCAGGTGCCGCGCTGGCTCAACGAGCCCGGCAACCGCGCCCGCGTGCTCGCCTTCGACTACGCCCAACCCAAACACGGCGGCCTCGGCGCGCTCTACGTGCTGATGCGGCGCCGAAAGGGTTGAGGGGGAGTCGAAGGCGAGCACGGGGGCGAAAACTACGGCGCCGGCGACAAGCTCGCGAATCGCGGCTAAACTTCTTTTCGGTTAATAAAGGGAGGCGCCATCGTGACGCCCTTCGGCGAGAAGATGCGCAAGCTTCGTGCCGAGCGCGGCCTGCAGCTCAAGGACATGGCGGCCGGGCTCGGGGTCTCGCCGGCCTACCTCTCGGCGCTGGAACACGGCAAGCGCGGCCGCCCGAACCGGCGCTTCGTGCACCGCATCTGCCAGTTCCTGGGCGTGATCTGGGACGACGCGGAGGCGCTCCAGCGCCTGGCCGACCTCTCGCACCCGCGGGTCGTGGTCGACACCTCGGGCCTTACACCCCAAGCCACCGAATTCGCCAACCTTCTCGCCGAAAACATCGCCGATCTCCCGGAGGATGCGATCGCGCGCATGATGGCGGAGGTCGAACGGGCCGGGTGAACGCTTGCCGAGCTAGTCGAACTCGGTCGGCAGGTCAGGCCGGCGCCAGTGGTCGAACATGCGGTCGATTTGCGCGGGTAGCACGCGGTCCAGGGAAAGCTCCGGGAGGTCGTCCTCCCCGAAAAAGCCCACATCGTGAATCTCGTGGTTGGGTTTCGGCGCACCGCCCGTGATCTCGCAGATGAAGAACATTTTATAGACGTGATAGGGCTCCGCCGGCACATGGGGGTGCCTGCCACGGTCCAGAACCGCGGCCAGCTTCCGCACTCTGGTCTCGAAACCGGACTCCTCGGCGATTTCCCGGACGATATTCTCGCTGGGCGAATCGTTCACATCGGCCCAGCCGCCCGGAAGGGCCCACTTGCCGTCGCTAGCCTCGCGCACCAGCAGTATGTCCTCGTCCCGGAAGACCGCGGCCCGCACGTCGACTTTTGGTGTCGCGTAACCGGATTCCCGTGCAAAGAGATCGAGGACGGATTCCGTGTCGGTTCCCGCGCGCGCCGCCATCATTTCGGCGGCGACCTCGCGAACCGCTTGGTAGCGCTCCTGGTCGTAGACGTCCGTCGCATAGGTCAGGCCATTTTGCGCGATCGCCTGGAGTCCCCGAGCCCAGCGTAGCCAAGAAGGATCCATTACAAAATAAACTTGCTCAGGTCCGTGTCCTTGGCGAGTTCGGCGACGTGGTCGTTGACGTACTGGGTGTCGATGACGACGGTCTCGCCGCCGCGGTCGGTGGCGGCGAAGGAGATTTC
>CAXMQD010000472.1:0-2203 GCA_964194965.1 uncultured Acidimicrobiia bacterium
GCTCTACGACAAGGGACTGACGCGCCACGACCACTCTGCCTTCATTCTAAACCTGGAAGACATGAACGCGCCGGTTCGTTTGGGCACCGGCACCGACATCCCACCGGACTAGCGCATGAGTGCCGCCTGGTAGCGGGTTCCAGGCTCAGAGTGGCGATAGTTCCGTCAATTCCCGTCGAAACGGGACGGCGTCGCCGATATCGGGGGCGTCGAGTTCCTCGGCGTAGCGGCGGCCGGCGTAGACCGCCATGGCGATGGTGCCGGGCGCACAGGCGTCGCCGATCACATCGACCGAGGCGATGCCGGCCGCTTTCCAGTCCGCTTCCCGCGCCTTGAGCTCGCGGTAGAGCCCATCCTCGGGCAGGCGCGCGGTGACCAGGACCGCCGCGTCGCAGGCGAGGGATTCGGTCCTCCCGGTGTACACACAGGCGAGTTCCACCGCCTCCGCGCCGAGGCCGGCGAGCACCCGGTGCGGGCGGATTTCGACGCCGAGCCCCAGCAGCCGGGTTTGGATGGCCGTCTGCTCCAGGGTGTTGTGGGTCCAGTTGGAGACGTCGGCCGCCGGGGTCGCCAGGGTGACCCGCCGTCCGGCGCGCACCAGGAGCTCCGCCAGCACCCCGCCCAGGTAGTAGTGGTCGTCGTCGTAGAGCAGCACCCGCGCGCCCTCGGGCAGCCGCCCGGCCATGAGGTCGTCCGGGGTGAACAGCGGCAGCCCGCCCGCCAGCCCACTTGGGACCGGCAGCGGCTCCAGCCGCGTGCGCGCCACGCCGTCGCGGCGCCAGGCCGCACCGGTCGCCAGCGCCACCCGCTCGAAACCGAACTCGAGCACCTGCTCGGCGTTGAGCGCGCTTTCGTAGTAGACCTCGACGTCAGGCAGCTTGTGCAGCTGTCCGACCCGGTAATCGCGTACCCGGGCCCATTCGGAGAGCCCCGGCAGCCGCGCCTCGCGCGCGACCCGGCCGCCGGGCTCGCGTCCGGCCTCGGCCAACACCACCCGATAGCCGCGCTTTCCCAGGGCGAGCGCGCATTCCAGGCCCGCGGGGCCGGCGCCCACCACCAGCACCTTGGTGTCCGAACCCTTGGGCGGCAGACGTTCCGGGTGCCAGCCCTTGCGCCACTCCTCGCCCATGGCCGGATTCTGGGTACAGCGGATCGGCGTCTGGGTCATGTCGCCGGAGACGCAGATGTTGCAGCCGATGCACTCGCGGATGTCCTCGGGCCGGCCTTCCTCGATCTTTCTAGGCAGGAACGGGTCGGCGATCGACGGCCGCGCGGCGCCGATGAGATCGAGCAGGCCGCGTTTGACCTGGGACACCATGGTGTCCGGTGAGGTGAAGCGGCCGACCCCGACCACCGGCTTCGAGGTCAGTTTCTTGACCCCGGCAACGAAGGGCTCCTGCGCCGCCTCGGGGGCGAAACGCGAGGTGCGGGAATCGTTGTCCCAGCCGGAAAGAACCAGGTCCCAGAGATCGGGCACCTCGGCCAGGAGGCCGACGGCATCGTGGGCCTCGGCGCGCTCGAGCCCGACCGCCCCGCGCAAATTGTCGAGGCTGAAGCGGAACGCCACCGCACAGGTCTCGCCGACCGCCTCCTTGGTGTCCTCCAAGAGTTCGCGGGCGAGGCGCAGCCGGTTCTCGAGCGAGCCGCCGTATTCGTCGCCGCGGGTATTGTGGTGCCGGGATAAGAAATAATCGAGGATACTGTAGCCGTGGGCCGCATAGACATAGACAATGTCGAAGCCGGCCTGTTGCGCGCGCAGTGCCGCATTGCGGTGCCAGCGCCGCAGATTGGCGATATCGGCCTTGTCCATGGCGCGCGCTTGCACCGGATCGTAGGCGAAGGTGGCGATCGGCATATGGGTCGGGCCGAGCGGCACCTCGCGGGAATAGAAGTTCGAGCCGTTGGGGCCGTTGTAGGCGAGCTCGATACCGGCCAAGGCATCGTGTTCGTGCACCGCATCGGTCACGCGCGCGAGCGCGGGAATGTCGCGATCATCCCACAGCCTGAGCTCGATGAACGGCGCGATATCGGATGACGGGTGAATCTCGCACTGCTCGGTGCAGACCACGGCCCAGCCACCCTCGGCCTTGACCCCGCGCATGGCGGCCATGGCGCTCGCGTCCCGGAATCCCATGCCGTTGCAGTGGGGCACCTGGTAGAAGCGGTTCTTGGCCGTAACCGGGCCGATCCGCACCGGCTCGAA
>CAXMQD010000473.1:0-8059 GCA_964194965.1 uncultured Acidimicrobiia bacterium
GCCGCGAAACCTGCCGAGGCCGCCGCGCTGTCGCCGGCGGTGCGCAAGCTGATCGAGGACAACAAGCTCGACCCGGCGGCGATCGCCGGCACCGGCAAGGACGGCCGCATCACCAAGGAGGACGTGCTCGCCGCGATCGAGAAACCGGCGCCCGCCGCTCCCGCCGCTCCCGCGCCCCCCGTCTCCGCCCCCGACCCTGCGCCCGCTCCCGCACCTGTTGCCGAGGCCGGCGCGCGCGAGGAACGGGTGCGCATGACCCGGCTGCGCAAGCGCATCGCCGAACGCCTCAAGGAGGCGCAGAACACCGCGGCCATGCTGACCACTTTCAACGAGGCCGACATGACCGCGGTCATGGCCCTGCGCAAGCAGTACCGCGAGAGCTTCGAGAAGCGCCACGGCGTGCGTCTCGGCTTCATGTCGTTCTTCATCAAGGCGGCGATCGCCGCGCTCAAGGAGCTGCCGGCGGTCAACGGCGAGATTGACGGTGACGAGATCGTCTACAAGAACCACTACGACATCGGCATCGCGGTCGGCACGCCGCAAGGGCTGGTGGTGCCGGTGATCCGCGACGCCGACCGGCTCGGCTTCGCCGATATCGAGAAAACCATGGGCGAGCTCGGCCGCAAGGCGCGGGACGGCAAACTGTCGATCGACGAAATGTCGGGCGGCACCTTCACCATCACCAACGGTGGCGTTTACGGCTCGCTGATGTCGACGCCGATTCTCAACCCACCGCAGTCGGGCATCCTGGGCATGCACAAGATTCAAGAGCGTCCCATAGCGATCGACGGCGAGGTTCGGGTCTGTCCGATGATGTATCTAGCGCTCAGCTACGACCACCGCATCGTCGACGGGCGCGAAGCGGTCACCTTCCTGGTCCGAATCAAGGACTACATCGAAGACCCGCAGCGCCTGCTCATCGACATGTAGCGGCGGGCCCAGCGTTGGCCTAGGATACTAAGCGGGAGGCCGGCATGGCCGAACGCAAAACAACGAAAATCAAGAGCACGAAGCGGCGCGCCGCCAAGGCCCCGCTGGAACGGCGCATCGTCGACGCGGCGCTGGACTTGGCCGAAGAGGTCGGCTGGGACGGCCTGCGCCTGCGCCGAGTGGCCGAACGGCTCGATGTGCCGCTCGCCGAGGTGGTGGTCCATTACCGCGACCTCGACGCCGTGGCCGACGCCTGGTTCCGGCGCGCTTGGGCCGCCCTGCTGGCGCCACCGCCCGGGGATTTCGCGGCGCGCCCGGCACGCGAGCGCCTGCACCTGATGACGATGCGTTGGTTCGACGCGCTCGCGCCCCATCGCGACGTGACCGGCCAGATCCTGGCCGCCAAGCTCTACCCCTCTCATCCCCATCACTGGACGCCATTGGTCTTCAATCTGTCGCGCAGCATCCACTGGTTGCGCGAGGCGGCGCTCTTGGACGCCACCGGCCGGCGCCGGCAAATGGAGGAAGTGGGTTTAAGCGCGCTGTTCCTGGCCACGCTCGCGGTCTGGCGCCGCGACGACACACCGGACCAGGCGCGGACGCGGCGGTTCCTCACCCGCCGGCTCGAGGACGCCGATCGGCTGATGGTGCGGGCCTGGGGCAAGGCCCCGCCGCCGGGAATTCCCCTGCACCCCGATCCGCGCTAGTGTGACATCCGAAATCGCCGAAAAGGAACGGGAGAGTCATGCCCAAGGCCGTAGATGTTTCAGACGCAATCGCACCGCTGCCGGTGTTGCGGAACCGGAGGCCGGAAACACGGGGGCCGGAGGCGGACGCGGCTTTCGCCACGTTGGCCGAAACACGAAACGGCGGCGTCTTCGCCGGCAGCTTCGAGGGCGAGAGCCCCTGGGAGCGCCACGTCAACGGGGACGAGCTCGTGCACGTGCTGGACGGCGAAACCCGGCTCACGATCCTGACCGGCAACGGCCGGACCGTATTGCAGATGAACGCCGGTATGGTAACGGTCGTCCCGCAGGGTTGTTGGCACAAGTTCCATGCCCCGGCCGGGGTCACGGTGCTGACCATGACGCCGCAACCGACCGAACATTCGACGGCCGATGACCCGACGCAAACTAACGCCGAGGCCGGTTAGAGGGTGCGGTCTTTTCGCCCCGACTCGATTCGCCCGGACTAGAATGGCCATGTCATACTCTCCTCGAAAGCCACGCAACAGGCCCCGCCCGTTATGAACCCAGCCAACCTGACCTCGTTCGACACCGCCGCCGTATTGGTCGTGCTCGCCGCGGTCTTCGGTTACGCCAACCACCGCCTGTTCAAGCTGCCCCACACCATCGGGCTGACCATCATGGGTGCGCTCGCCTCGCTTGCGGTGGTCGCCGCCGATGTGCTGATTCCCGGCTTCGGGTTGGGTGCCGCGGTGCGCGGCTTTCTAAGGTCGATCGATTTTCATGCCGCGCTGATGGAGGGCATGCTCGCTTTCCTGCTGTTCGCCGGCGCGCTTCACGTCGACCTCTCCATGCTGCTGCGGCGCAAGTGGCCGGTGCTGGTCATGGCGACCGCGGGGGTGGTGATCTCGACTCTGGTGGTCGGCCTCGGCTTTAAGGGCGTGGCGATCGTCCTTGGCCTCGAGATCCCGTTTATCTGGTGCTTGGTGTTCGGCGCACTCATTAGTCCGACCGACCCGGTCGCGGTGCTCGGTATCCTGAAAACGGCCAAGGTGCCGGAGTCGCTGGAGGCCAAGGTCGCCGGCGAAAGCCTGTTCAACGACGGCGTCGGGGTGGTGGTATTCTCGATCGTCTTATCCGCCGCGCTGGGCGGTGGCGATTTCTCGCTGCTTCACGCCGGCGAGATTTTCGTGGTCGAAGCGCTCGGCGGTGCGCTCTTCGGACTGCTACTTGGCTGGCTCGGGGTCCGGGCCATGAAGGGCATCGACGAGCACAACCTCGAGGTCTTGATCACCCTCGCCATGGTCATGGGCGGCTACTCCCTGGCGCTGGCGCTGCACTTGAGCGGGCCGGTCGCCATGGCGGTCGCCGGACTGTTGATCGGCAACCACGGCGTCGCCCTGGCCATGAGCGAGACCACGCGCCGCCATCTGCTCGGCTTCTGGTCGCTGATCGACGAGATCTTGAACTCAGTGCTGTTTCTGTTGATCGGACTGGAGGTGGTGGCGATCGCGGCCCGGGCGTCGTTCCTGCTGGCCGGGCTGGCCGCCATCGTCATCGTGCTGATCGCGCGCGCGGTCGCGGTCGGCCTGCCGATGGCGGTGCTGGCCCGGTTCCTGCCGTTCACCCGCGGCGCCTATCCGATTTTAGTCTGGGGCGGATTGCGCGGCGGCATCTCGATCGCGCTCGCGCTATCGCTGCCCACGGGCGGAATGCGCGATCTGATTTTGACCGCGACCTACGTGGTGGTGGTTTTTTCGGTCGTTATCCAGGGCGCAACCGTCGGCGCCGCCGCGCGCCGCTTCGTCGGCGATCCGGAGAAGCTGGAGCGGTAAAACTAGTCCGCGCGCGGCAGGCCGGGAGCTGGGCCGCTGCGGCGATAACGCCAGACCGCGGCCGGGGGCAGGTTGATCAGAACCCAGTCGGTCCGTTCGCCGGTCAGGCCCAGTTCCGCGCGCAACTCAGCCGATATCGGTTCGGCCGGTCCATAGGTGTATTGCACCAGCACGCCGCCCGGTGCGAGGACTGCCGCCACCTGGGACAGTACCGCGCGCTGCTCCCGCGCCGAAAGATTGAGCAGGGGCAGGCTGGAGACCACGGCCTTGACCGGTCCGACCTGGGTCCGCTCGAGCACCCGCGTGAGCGCCCGCGCATCGCCCCGGACCACATGAACGCCGGGAAAGCGCGCCGCCAGGAGGTCGGAGAACGAGGCCTCGCGCTCGATGGCGACCAGCGTCTCGGGCGCGACCCCCGCATCGACCAGCGCCGCGGTCACCCGGCCGGTTCCCGAACCCAGCTCGACCACGGCGCCCGGCGCCTGGGTATCGATCTCGGCGGCCAGCGCCGCGGCCAGGGCGGGGCTGCTGGGCACCACCGCGCCCAGGCGGGCCGGCCGGCGCAGCCACTGGAGAAAGAATCTTACCTCGTCGCGGCCGCGCAGGCGGCGGACCATATCAAGGATCATGTCTGCTCGAAGCTCGTTTTCACCAAGGAAACCGCCGGGTTCGTCAATGACCCGGCCATCAGGCGGCGGCGCAGCGGAAAGAATCAGCATGGCAATGTGGCCGAAGCGGGGCGCCCTGTAATGATTTAGGGTCTCGCGCCGGATTGGCAAGGCTGCCGCCACCGTCGTTCTCGCTATTGGGGCCGTTCCCCGGCCACCGTGGTGCGGTGCAGCAACCGGCGCTGGCCATCGTAGTCGTTGACCGCCAGGTGCTGGGTGCAGCGGTTGTCCCAGATCGCCAGCGTTCCCGCGCGCCAGCTCAATCGGCAAGTCATCTCGGCGCGGGTCGCCTGGGCCTGCAGGGTATCGAGCAGAGGCCGGCTTTCGGCCTCGGTCATATCCTCGAAGCGGGAAACGTAGACCGAATTGACGAACAGCGCGGGCACGCCGGTTTCGGGGTGGCGGCGCACCACGGGATGGGCGACCTCGGCATCTGCGGCGGGATCGTTGCGCGCCATCCGGACCGAGGTCGACACCCGCTGGCCCGTGGGCGGTCCCCGGGTGCCGTGGGGCCGGCCGCTGTGGATGGCGCGTAAGTCCCGGAGCAGAGCCTTCATGCCGTCCGACAGCGTCGCGTAAGCGATTTCCATGTCGGCCCAGATGGTGTCGCCGCCTTTGGGCGGCACCTCGAGCGCGTAAAGCAGGGTGTAGGACGGCGGCGCCTTCAGAAAGGTGAAATCCGAATGCCAGGTGCCGCCGAAGGTCGAAATGTCGCGCTCCTCGGCCTCCTTGAGCACGGCGATGATCTCGGGATGCGCGGCCAGCGGCGCGATGAAAGGCAGGCGCAGCACGCCGCCCAGGCGCCCGGTCAGCGCGACATGTTGCTCGGGCGTCAGCTCCTGGTCGCGGAACGCCAGCACCTTGTGCACGGCCAGCGCCGCCCGCACTTCGGCCAGCGCGTTCTGGTCCAGCTCGCGCGCCAGGTCCAGCCCCCACACCTCGGCCCCCAGCGGCCCCGAAAGCGGCGCGATCTCCATACCCCCAAGTCTGCGCGCGGGCCGGTGCGGGCTCAAGGGGCTAACCTCTTGTCCCCCACTCGCGCATCGGGCAAGGTCGCGGCAATCGTGGAATTTTGGGGGCGAGTGGCATGGCTGATGGGCCTTACGATGTCGTCGTGATCGGCGGCGGACCGGGCGGTTACGTCTGCGCGATCCGGGCCGCGCAACTGGGCCTGAAGACGGCCTGCGTCGAGAAACGCGGGAGCCTCGGCGGCACCTGCCTCAACGTCGGCTGCATCCCCTCCAAGGCGCTTCTGAACGCTTCGGAAAAGTATGCCGAAGCCGGCCACGGCCTGGCGGCGCTGGGCGTCAAGACGGGCAAGGTGAGCCTCGATCTGGCCACCATGATGAGCCACAAGGACAAGGTCGTCGGCGATCTGACCAAGGGCGTCGCGTTCCTGTTCAAGAAAAACAAGATCGACTACGTGAAGGGCGCGGCCAGCCTGACCGGCCCGGGCGCGATCTCGGTGACCGACGCGGAGGGCAACGAGACCGAACTCGCCGCCACCAGCATCGTGCTCGCCACCGGCTCCGACCACATGGATTTGCCGGGCGTCGCGATCGACGAGAAGCGCATCGTCTCTTCGACCGGCGCGTTGGCGCTCGCCAAGGTGCCCAAGCGCCTGATCGTGGTCGGCGGCGGTTACATCGGCCTCGAGTTGGGCTCGGTTTGGGGCCGCCTCGGCGCCGAGATTCAGGTGGTCGAGTTCCTCGACCGCATCGTGCCCGGCATGGACGGCGAGATCGCCAAGACCTTCCAACGCACGCTCAAGAAGCAGGGCATGAAATTCCATCTGTCCTCCAAGGTGACCGGCGCCGAGACCACCAAGAGCGGGGTCGCGCTCCGCGTCGAACCGGCCAAGGGCGGCGAAGCCCAGACCCTGGAGGCCGATGTCGTCCTGGTCGCGATCGGGCGCCGGCCCAACACCGAGGGGCTCGGCCTCGAGCGCGCCGGAGTCGCGCTCGACAAGGCCGGGCGGATTCAGGTCGACGGGCGCTTCCAGACCAACATCGCCGGCATCTACGCCATTGGCGACGTGATCGCCGGGCCCATGCTGGCGCACAAGGCGGAGGAGGAGGGCGTCGCCGTGGCCGAGATGCTGGCCGACCAGTCGGGCCACGTGAACTACGAGACCGTGCCCGGCATCGTCTACACTTGGCCCGAGGTCGCGGCCGTCGGCAAGACCGAGGAACAGCTCAAGGAGGCGGGGATCGCGTATCTGGCCGGCAAGTTCCCCTTTACCGCCAACAGCCGGGCGCGCGCTAACGCCGACACCGAGGGCTTCGTGAAGATTTTGGCCGACGCCAAGACCGACCGCGTGCTCGGCGCCCACATCATCGGTCCCGACGCCGGTACGCTCATCCACGAGGTCGTGCTGATCATGGAGTTCGGCGGCTCGGCCGAGGATCTGGCGCGGTCCTTCCACGGCCATCCGACCCTCAACGAGGCGGTCAAGGAAGCGGCGCTCGCGGTCGCGGGCCGCGCCATCCATATGTGATATCCGGCGCCACGCCGGATCGAGGAACCCGACCATGGAGCGGGACGAGGAATCGCCGCGGAGCACCAGGGCGCGCACGTCGGGGGCACACGCGTCTGGGGGGCGCCTGTCCGGCGTCCAGTTGATCGTGCTCATGTGCGCGGCCGAGGGCCTCGCGGTGCTCGGCTTCTCGGCGCTTCCCGCCTTACAGCCGATTCTGCTGGTCGAATGGGCGCTATCCAACACCGAGGCCGGCTGGCTCAACGGCATCTACTTCGCCGCCTACATGGCCGCGGTACCGGTGCTGGTCAGCTTGACCGACCGGGTCGATCCGCGCCGCATCTATGCCGTGGGCGCGGTCATCTCGGTCTTGTCCTCGCTCGGCTTCGCGGTTCTGGCGGACGGATTCTGGGACGCCATGTTATACCGCGGCCTGGGCGGCATCGGCCTGGCCGGCACCTACATGCCGGGGCTCAAGGCGTTGACCGACCACGTCGACGAGCGCCTGCGCTCGCGCGCGGTCGCCTTTTATACCGCCTCGCTATCGATTGGCTTTTCGCTGTCGTTCCTGTTCTCGGGCGAGATCGCGGCGCTCCTGGACTGGCGCTGGGCCTTTGGCTTGATGGGGCTCGGCGCGGCGGTCGCGCTGCCGATGGTCATGTTCCTGGTGCCGCCCAGCGAGCCACGCCACATCGCCAAACCCAAGACCGCGCTGCTCGATTTCCGACCGGTGCTGCGCAACCGCCAGGCTTTCGCCTACGTGCTCGCCTATAGCGCCCACAACTGGGAGCTCTTCGCGTTCCGTTCCTGGATCGTGACCTTCTTCGTGTTTTCCCAAGGGCTCCAGGACGAAGGCGCCCTGGGGTTCGGTTGGAGCGCCACGGCGCTGGCCGCGGCGATCGGAATCTTGGCGTTGCCGGCCTCGGTGCTCGGCAACGAGGCGGCGCTGCGGTTCGGGCGCCGGCGCACGGTGATCGCGGTCGCCAGCGCTTCGGCGGCGATCGGCCTGGGCTTCGGCTTCTTGGCCGCCCTGCCCTTCATCTTGGTGGTCGCGGTCGCGGTCGTCTATTCGTTCACCGTGAGTGGCGATTCCTCGGCGGTCACCGCCGGCGCGGTCGAGACCGCCGCGCCCGGCCAGCGTGGCGCTACCATGGCGGTGCACTCGTTCATCGGATTTGCCGGCGCCTTCGCCGGTCCGCTGATCTTCGGCGTGGTGCTGGACCTGGCGGGGGGCCGCGAAAGCCTGCTCGCCTGGGGCCTGGCCTTCGCCAGCAGCGGCTTGGCCATCGCCCTCAGCCCGCTGGTGCTGGCGACCATGGGCCGCCGCGCGGCGCGCGCGGAGAAATCTACCTCAGCACGTCCTTCATGATGTCGAGGATCACGTTGGTCGCGGTCTCGATAAGGACGATGTCGCTGCCGACCACGCGGTAGTCTTGGCCTCTGCGGTGCGGCAGTTGACCGCGC
>CAXMQD010000474.1:0-3627 GCA_964194965.1 uncultured Acidimicrobiia bacterium
GCTGCGGCCCGGGGCCAAGGGCTGGGCGACCGACGTCTGCGTGCCGATCTCCAAGCTCGCCGAGTGCATTCTGGAAACCAAACGCGACATCGAAGAGTCCAAACTGCTGGCGCCGATCGTCGGCCACGTCGGCGACGGCAACTTCCACCTCTGCTTCATCATCGATCCCGACGATCCGGACGAGATGGCCCGCACCCAGGAACTCAACGAGCGTATGGTCGCGCGCGCGCTGGCGCTGGGCGGCACCTGCACCGGCGAGCACGGCATCGGCATCGGCAAGATGGAATTCCTCCAGGCCGAGCACGGCGAAGCGGTCTCGGTCATGCGCGCGCTCAAGCTCGCGCTCGACCCCGACAATCTCATGAATCCGGGTAAGATCCTGCGGATTTAGCGGGCCGCGACGAATTGTATATTGAAGCCGGCAGGATCCGGCTTTCATCCCCAAATAAATCACCCACTTGGCGGTCTGCGGTCATCGCTTCGTTGCGATTTGGGACACGCCGAAAAGATGCAATACGTATGACGCTTGACGTATTGCGTTGTTTTTGGCAAATTGACCCATGATCAAGAGTTACCGGGACAAAAAGACCGAAGCTTTTGCAGGGGGCGGGTTTGTAAAGCATTTTCAAAGCGTTAGCAGGCAAGCAGAAAAAAGGCTCGAAATCTTGGACGCCGCCGAATCTCTGGCCGATTTGGCCGCCCTGCCGAGCAACAGGCTTGAAGCTCTAAGCGGTGACAGGGCCGGGCAGCATAGCATCAGGATTAATAGGCAATGGCGCATTGGCTTTGAATGGCCCCCGGACGGACCCGAAAACGTGGAAATAACCGACTACCATTGATGAGTTTATGACCATGAGCAGAACACCCATACACCCCGGCGAAATACTGCGGGATGAACTAACGGAAATCGGCATTAAGGGGACCGAGCTTTCCCGGCAAATCAAGGTGCCGGAAAACCGCATCCCGCAGATCATTGCCGGAAAGCGGAACATCACCGCCGATACGGCGTTGCGCCTTGGCAAGTGGTTCGGCACGACCCCGGCGTTTTGGCTGAACCTGCAAAACAGCTATGAGCTTCGGAAGGCCTCGCAAAAAATCGGCAAGGAAATCGACACGATCCCCACAAGGGAAAATGAACCGGCCTGATACCGCCGAAAAACGACACCGTTCGATTTTCGATCCCGAAAACCAGATAAGCCCAGGCAAAGTCCTGCGGATTTAGGCTCGTTCCAGCCGCCAGAGCCGCGCAAGCAGCAGTGCCATGACCAAGCACACGCCGGTCATCAGATAGAGCGGCGCGGCGAAACTGCCGGTCGCGTCCGACAGGGCGCCGACGCACAAGGGCCCGAGGACGCCGCCAATCTCGGCCGCGGTGAAAAACAGCCCACCGGCCAGGCCGCGGCTCTGGGCCGCCAGCCCGCGGGTCTCCATCAGCACCAATATCGCCACGGTCATCATGGTGCTGCGCGCGACGCCCTGAATCATCAGGCCGCCGGCCAATAGCGGGCCGGGCGGGTTCTGGAGCAGCAAGGCCGCCGCGCCGGCAGAAAGGAACAGCGCCAGCAGGATCGGAACCCGCCGTTCGGGCGACGCCAGGCGCGGGATTATCAGCGCCGCCGCGATGCCGACCGCGGTCGGAATCGAGGCCCAATAGCCCGCGGCGGCGGCGCTCATGCCGCCGCTGCGCAGGATCTCGGGCAGCCAGCTGCCGATTCCGTGATTGAAAAAGAAGCTGCCGATGCCCAAGAGCAGCACGATCTGCACCGCGGGCAGGCGCAGCAGCTCGGCAAAAACCTGAAATTGCGGTTGCCTCGGTTCGGCCGCCGCCTGGCGCTCGAGGGCGCGCGCACTCGGGTGGGCGCAGATTGCAAGCCAGGCCAGGCTGCAGGCGCCGACGAAGCCGGCGTAGGCGAACAGCACCACGCGCCAATCCTGATCGAACAGCGGCATCAGTACGCTGTTGGTGAGCGATAGCGCGAGGACGCCGCCCAGTGCCGGCCCGGTGATGTAGATGCCCATGGCCAGGCCGCGCTCCCGGCTCTCGAATAGCAGGGCGATTAGCTTGGGTGCGCCGACCGAGATCAAGGGACCGCCCAGGCCGAACACCCCGACAGCGAGGAACAAGCTCAGGTGGCCCGGCGCCAGCCCGCGCAGCGCCCCCGACGCCGCGATGATCAGGACCGCCAGGAACAGCGCCCGGCGCGCGCCGACCCGGTCCAGAAAGGCGCCGCAGGGTATCGCCGATGCGATATAAACCAGCGGCCAGGCGCCGAGCACCCCGCCCATGGCCGAATGGCTGAGCCCCAGGTCGTCGGCGATCGGCTGGACCAGCGGCGCCATCGAAGTGACGATCAGGCCAAAACAGAAATACAACAGCCAGACACCGCCGAGCATGGTCCAGCGGTAGGGGCTCACCTCCGGCTTGAGGCGTTGGGGGGGCTTGACGTGATCGCGGTCCGCCGCGTCGGTCATCCGCGGCCGATGAAGGGCATTTTAGTCGCCATGATGGTCACGAACTGGACGTTGGAAGCCGGGGGCTGGGACGCCATGAAGGCGACCGTGCGGCCGACTTCGTTCACGTCCATCCGCGGCTCGACCGCCATCGAGCCGTCGGCCTGGGCCACGCCCGCGGTCATGCGCTCGGTCATTTCGGTGGCGGCGTTGCCGATGTCGATCTGACCGCAGGCGATGTCGTATTTGCGGCCATCCAGGGAGGTCGAGCGGGTCAGGCCGGTGATCGCGTGTTTGGTCGCGGTGTAGGGTGCGGAGTGGGGCCGGGGCACGTGGGCCGAGATCGAGCCATTGTTGATGATGCGGCCGCCGCGCGGGTCCTGGTCCTTCATGATCCGGAACGCTTCCTGGGTGCAGAAGAAGGCACCGGTCAAGTTGATGTCGATCACCGCGCGCCACTGTTCGGCGCTGAGTTCTTCGAACGGGATGCCGGGCGCGTTGATGCCGGCGTTATTGAACAACAGATCGAGCCGCCCGAACGCCGCCACGGTCTTGGCGAACAGCGCCTTGACCGAATCCGGGTCGCTTATGTCGCTGGGCACGGCCAGCGCGCGGCCGCCGGCCTCGCCGGCCATCCGGACAGTTTTTTCCAGAGGCTCGGCGCGGCGCCCGGACAGCGCGACCGACCAGCCCTCCGCCAGAAGCGCGAGCGCCGCCGCCCGGCCGACCCCGGTCCCCGCACCGGTCACGATCGCCACTTTTTCACCAACCGCCATGATAGAGGCCTCCCTGTGTTTCAGTTTGCTCGATTCGGCCGAATATAGCGCGACCCTGCGCCCGGACCAGCCCGGCTTGGTCAGCTCGACTTGACCGGCCTAATCTGGTTCGTTGCGGGTTGATACGAATCCGCCCCAGCGGAGACCGAATAGCGATTCCTAAACCGCCGGCCGCGGCATGGTGAACACCAGATCGACCCGGGTGTAGTCCAGGTAGCCGAGCCGCGCGATCGGCTTGATTTTGCTCATATCGAACATGCCGTCGGTCAGCACCTCGTCCTTGATGTGAATGCCGATTATCCGGCCGAGCACGATCGCGTTGCGGGTACCTGGCGTATTGGACGGCAGGTCCACGGTCTGGTGATAGAGGCATTCGAGGTGTATGGGCGCGGCCTTGACC
>CAXMQD010000475.1:0-9214 GCA_964194965.1 uncultured Acidimicrobiia bacterium
TTGTGCCGGCGTGGGATTCGGCGCCAGTCACCGTGATTTCGAACCAGCGCTGGCCCTGGGCGCCGGTGACCACGCCGACCGGCTTTTCCTCGGCCTCGAGGATCGGCCCTTGCTCGATATGCGCCTCGAAGTAGGCCTTGATCGCGCGCCCGCCGCATTCCGTTTCGCCCTTGTAGCCGATGCGCGACAACTCCGCGCCGAGGGTGTTGCCATCCGGGTCCTGGCGGCCGTGGGCCCAGTCCAGGTCGAAGACACCCGCGAAGACGCCCGAGGCGACCATGGCCGGGGCGAAGCGGGCGCCCTCTTCGTTGGTCCAGACCACCGCCTCGACCGGTGCCTCGGTCTCGATGCCGTGGTCGTTGAGGGTTCGGATCACCTCGAGCCCGGCGAGCACGCCGTAGACGCCGTCGAACTTGCCGCCGGTCGGTTGGGTGTCCAGGTGCGAGCCGGTCATGACCGGGGCCAGCGTCGCGTCGCGGCCCGGGCGGCGCGCGAAGATATTGCCCATGGCATCCACGGTCACGGTGCAGCCGGCGGCCTTGCACCAGCGCACGAAAAGATCGCGACCCTCCCGGTCTAGATCGGTCAACGCCAAGCGGCAGTTGCCGCCCTTCTCGGTCGCGCCGATCTTGGCCATTTCCATAAGCGAGTCCCAGAGCCGCGCGCCGTCGACGGAAATGTTCTTCATGGTCCCGAATGCCTTCCCCTGTTTGCCGCCGGGCTCGGCGCCGTCGCCGTCGGCAAGCCCTGGGAAACAGGTTATCACGCCGGGTGGGGGCCAGGACAAGCGCGGGCGCCATGGGAAAAACCGGCCGCCCTGTTCTTGGGCGGCCGGCGGGTCGATGGCTGTCAGGATATTGAAGGGTGAGAGGAGGAGAGGACGGTAGAATCTCTTCAATTACCTGAGAGCCAGGAGGTAACCTATCTTGTTTGCGTCAGGCGAGGCGAAGAGGCTCGCGAAGAGCGCGTTCATGAGATTGCTCTCGCTGGATTCGGTCTGGGTTGCCTCGGCCTGGGCCGCCTGGGCCTGGGCCGCGAGCTTCTGCCGCAGCATGCCCAGCAGTCCATCGAGGCCCTGACGGTTGATCACGGCGGCGAATTCGCGGCGCTGGGTCAGCGCCAGACTCACACCGTCGATCGAAACATCGATAATTTTATAGACACCGTCATACGCGCGCACCCGCCAGATTGTATTGGTCGGGCCGTCACTGCTCTCGACGCTGGTCTCGACCAGCACGTCCTTGTTGCCGACCGGATGGCTGGCCACGATGGCGAGGGTCTCGGCCCGGTAGGAACCGATGTGGCGCGCGTAGCTGTTGACCAGGTACTCCGTGAACAGATCTTGGAATTCGGCGCGCTGGTCGACCGTGGCTTGGTGCCAGAACTTGCCGAGCACGAACTGGCTGGTCTGTTTCAGATTGAAGCCGCGCCGGACCAGGTCCCGTAGTACGGCGGCGCGCTCCTCCGGAGGCGCGGAGCGGACCGCCGACTGCAGCAGCACCGCTTCGCTACCGAGCGCCTGGACGAACTTGGCCGCTCCCTCGGGCGAGGTTTGCGCCCTGGCCCGATCGACGCCGCCGAAGTTGACGGCCAGGAGCAGGACCGCTCCGGCGATTGCATAAAAAACCTTGCCCATTTTCATCGCACTGCCCTCCGCACAACCGGGCGCCGGATTGTTTTTTTTGGGTCATTCGGTGCCGATCCGCACCGTCGCCCGAGGACGCCTTATGGTCTGATTTTGCTATCCAATAATAAAGCAGACAAATATTTATGGAATCTTTCCGAAAGCCTAGTATTCCCGCCTAATACAAGGCGAATTTATTTAATAGAGGCTAGACAAAGCACTATACCGCGCCCGAGCTATCCGGTGCTCTGGGGCGAAGAATCTCATGATATCCGACGATTCTAGCGACCCCAGGACGTCCGTCCGAGACGGAACCGGGGGCCGCCCGCCGCCGCCGCCGCCCGGCACGCCCTGTGTTATCACTGTGACAGACGCCGCCGGCTGTGCGCGACTCCCGTCAATCGCTTGAGAACCGTCAGTCCAATTCGATCCGGCCGCGGCTGGCATAACAACCGTCCGGATCCGTGATCCAGACTTCGGCGCCACCGGCTTCGGGCGCGCCCGCTACCACGAAGGGCGCGGTATCGAAAATCGGCCTTTGGGCGCGGAACTCGAAGCGCGCGACCCGGGCCTTCGGGCGCTCCCGGCGCGCCAAGTCGGCCATCAGCGTGGCCAGCAGGGGACCATGGACCACCAGGCCGGGATAACCCTCGACCTCGGTGGTGAATTTGAGGTCGTAGTGAATGCGGTGGCCGTTGAAAGTCAGCGCGGAATAACGGAACAACAACACCGGGTCCGGCGGCATTTCGCGGTGCCACGCAGAGCTGGCGGGCGCCGGCTCGCCGGGGTGCGGTTCGGCGCCGGGCGCGGTCGCGGCGCGGTACACGATGTCCTGCTCCTCCTCGATGCAGACACCCGCATCCGTCGCCACCTGGTGCCGGACGGTGACGAATGCCAGCGCGCCGCTGCGGCCCTCCTTGAGGTTGACCTCGACGATCTCGGAGCGCCGGGTCGCCCGGGCGCCGATCGGCAGCGGCCGTGGAAACGAGACCCGGCTGCCGGCCCACATGCGGCGCGGCAGGTCGATCGGCGGCAGGAAACCGCCGCGCGCCGCGTGGCCGTCGGGGCCGAGCGCGGCTTCCGGCGCGACGGTCCAGAAATACAGCCAGTGCCACAGCGGCGGCAGCGCGTCGCCGGGGTCCAGCGGCGGCGCGGGATCGTCGAGCGCCGCCTGCATGGCCCGCGCCCGCAAGGGATCGATGATGTCGTCACTCTCCTCGCTGCGCCCGATCCAGGCGCGCCAGCCTTCGAGGTCGGGGCTCATGTTGCGAATTCCTTCCGAATGGCGGCACCGTGTTGGTCCAGGCCGGGCACCGGGCCGTAGACCCGGTCTTCGCCCCGGTGCCGGGCCGGCGGCGCGATGAGTTCGGCCGGACCCGACGGGGTCTCGACCGCGATACGGCGCAACTGCGGGTGGGCGGCGAGGTCGGTGACCGAATTGACCGCGCCATAGGCGATCTCGGCGCGGCGCAGGCGTTCGATCATTTGCTCGCGGGTCAGGGGGCCGAAGACGGCGGCGATCTCCCGATCCAGCGCCGGCCGGTTGGCGACCCGCGCCGGGTTGTCGCGGAAGCGCGCGTCGCCGGCCAACTCCGGCCGTGCCAGCGCCTCGGCGCAGAACCGCGCCCACTCGCGCTCGTTCTGGATCGAGATGACCACCTCGCCGCCGTCGCCCGCCGCGTAAACCCCGTAGGGCGCGATCGAGGGATGGGCGAGGCCGACCCGCGCCGGCGCCTGGCCGCTATGAATCTGGTGCAGGAACGGCACGTTCATCCAGTCGGCCATGGCGTCGAACAGGGAAACCGCGATCTCGCGCCCCTCGCCGCCGCGCTCGCGGGCGTAGAGCGCCTCCAGGATCGCCATGTAGGCATACATGCCGGCGCCAACGTCGCAGACCGAGACCCCGACCCGGCCGGGACCCTCGGGCCGCCCGGTGACCGCGGCCATGCCGGTCTCGGCCTGAACCAGCAGGTCGTAGGCCTTCATGCGGGCGTAGGGCCCATCCTCGCCGTAACCGCTGATCGAACAGGTGACCAGGCGCGGGTTGTGGGTCCTGAGCTCCGCCGGATCGAACCCGGCGCGCGCCGCGGCACCCGGCGCCAGGTTCTGGATGAACACGTCGGCGCGCGAGATCATGCGTTGGAGCAGCGTCCGGTCGCCCGGGTCCTTGATGTTGAGGGCAATCGATTCCTTGCCCCGGTTGAGCCAGACGAAATAGGTACTTTCGCCGGCGACCACCCGGTCGTAACCGCGCGCGAAGTCACCCTCTGGGCGTTCGATCTTGATCACCCGGGCACCGGCGTCGGCCAGGCGCGAGGCGCAGTAGGGCGCCGCCACCGCCTGTTCCAGGCTGATCACCAGAAGACCCTCGAACGGCCGGGTCATCGCCTATCGCTCCACCGCCATCTTGACCACCGCCCTCAGTAGGGCTCGCCTTCCTTGTTGGTGAAGACGTGGCCGTCCGGGGTCGGCGCCAGGTGCAAATCGATGTCGGGATAGCTGCACACGTCCTCGGCATTACGGTCGCCAACCTCCAAATAGGTGGCGGGTGCCGTGCCCTTGTTGACCAGGTTGTGGCCGTCGGCGCGGCCGGCCGGGAAGCCCGCGGCCTGGCCGGCGGCCAACACCTGCTCGCCGCCCTCGGTGACCAGCGTGAGCTCGCCCGCGACCACGTAGACGAACTCGTCCTCGTGGCTGTGCCAGTGGCGCTGAGCGGAGCCGGCGCCCGGCGCCAGGGTAACCAGATTGACGCCGAAGTTGTCGAGCCTCAGCGCGTCGCCCAGCACGCGTTTGGTTCGCCCTCGGCACAGCTCCCTGAACGGCTCCGGGTAGCCGGTGCTGCCCTCGCGCGCGGGCACCTCGGCCGGATCGAGCGCCGGAGCTTTCAACTCGCCTGTCATGAGAATGCCGTGCCTCGCAAGTTTCGCAAACCGGCACCTATAGAACCCGGCCGCGCGCGCGCGGGCAAGGCCGGGATCAGAGAAGGCCCGCGCCAAGCGCTCGAAAATCGGGTAGATAGACCCCTCGCAGTCGCGCGGACAGGCACGGGAACGATTAAATGAACCTCTATCACGTCTGGTGCAATCTCAAGGACGGGGTCCGGGACACCGAATTCTCCGATCGCGCCGCGGCCTACTTGGAGCATCTGAAGGATCAGGGCTTGATCGCCGGATACCGAGTCACGCGCCGGAAACTGGGGCTAGGGCCCAAGGAGCTGCCGGAGTTTCATCTGATGCTCGAAATCCAGGACATGGTCCAGCTCGACCGGGCGTTTGGCCAAGTGGCCGCGCGCGCCGATCCCATCGAGAGCTTTCACCACGCGGTCAATTCGCTGGTCAAGGACGTAATCTTCGCGCTCTACCGCGACTTCCCCGACAGCGTACGCCAGCGCGGCCAGGAAAAATTCTGAGATCGCGCTGCGCGGCGTAGCGCTGAAGCGGTCTCAGCGTATTTCGAATTTCCGGTACAGCGCCAGGAGCTTCTTCTCGAGTTCCTTGTTGTAGATCTTGTTGACCAGTTCGGCCGGTCGGAAGCGCCACTCCGGGGTCTCCGCCGCAAGCGCTTCGCCGAGCATCCACTTGTGGCTGTAACGTTGTCCCGCAATGCGCCGCAGCGCGTTGATCTGCTCAGGTCCGTACCAATCGGTGTCCAGGCTGTCGAGAAGGTCCGGGTCGATGACCAGCACCTTGCGCTCGGCGAACCGCAGCACGACGTCGCGCGCCTCCGAGTCCAGGCCGACTTCGGTTTCGAGCCTGTCGCTCAGCCGCGGCGCGGACTCGAAGATCTCACCCTCCAGGCCCTCGATGATGTGGGCGGCGATTCCTTCGCGCTCGAGCCGCTCCAGCACCGGTTCGGAAATCTCGTAGGATACCGGCCGGTAGACCTCCTGATCGAAGACGTTCTGCAGGAAGAACAAGCCAACGAAGCAGACCACCCCGGCGATGATCGGGGTCGCCAACCAGCCGAGGCCGATGCCGCCCAACACGCGCCAGCGGATCGCGCGACCACCCCGGAGCAGGCCGATGCCGAGCACCGCGCCGACCACCGCCTGGGAGCTGGACACCGGGACCAGCGGAATGGTCGGCAGGCCGGCGCTGGCGAGCAGGGACTCGAGCCCCTCCGAAGCGAACAGGAACAGCACTACGGAATGCGAGATCACCGCGACCCAGGCGCCGACCGGCGACAGCGGCATCAGCCGCCCGCCCACGGTCATCATGACCCGCTTGGAATAGGTGATCACCCCGACCGCAATCGCCAGCGCGCCGAGCAGGAACAATTGCTGGATCGAGGTAAAGGTGCCGAGTCCGGCGATGCTGAAGTCGGTGAACGGTGACGACGGCACGAATACGCCCATGACATTGGCGATATTGTTGGCGCCCAGGCTGTAGGCGCCGAAGGCGCCGGCCAGGATCAAGCCCAGCCGGGTATAGGCGTCTTGTCGCAGCAAATGCGGCTTGGCGGTCCGGATGACTTGGGTGGTCAGTTTGAACAAAGCCGCGGCGATGCCCGCCGCCAGCAGTGGACAGATGATCCAAGTGCTCAGGATGGTGATCAAGGTGGCCGCGTCGGTGCGGGTCTCGGTGAACAGGTTCCAGCCGAGAATGGCGCCGACGATGGCCTGAGTCGTGGAGACCGGCAGACCGGCCTTGGTCATGAGGTAAACCGCCAGCGCCGCCGCGCCCGCCGCCATGAACGAGCCGCCGAGTGCGTTGACCGCGCCCAGCTTGCCGAGGGTATGGGCCGCGCCGCTGCCGCCGATGACCGAGCCGAGGATCAGAAAAATACTGCAGATCACCGCCGCGGTGCCGAAACGCACCATGCGCGTGCCGACCGCGGTGCCGAACACGTTGGCGGCGTCGTTGGCGCCGAGCGACCAGCCGAGGAACAGCCCGCTGGACAGGAAAATGATGACCGCGACGTCCATTGGAACTAAACGGTGCGCTTGATGGTGTAAATGGCGAGGCGGTCGGCCACGTCCTCGGATCGATCGGCCAGGTTATCGATGTGCTCTACGAAGTTGCGCAGGTGAGCCTTGTGAGACAACGACAAGTCCGAGCCGAAGATCGCACGCTTGAGCTTGGTGCTGACCTTGTCGGCCTCCTTCTCATAGAACATGACCTTGTGCATGTGATCGCCGACCGCCTCGATGTTGCGAAAGAAGGCGCGCGAGGCGAGCACGATGGCCTCGACCGCGAGCACCGACTGTTCGCAGAGTACCGCGTAATCGCTCCGGAACTCGGAAGGAATATCCGGTTGCTCGATGGAGAAGCTCCAGAGCGCGCCCTCGTGTAGGTTGAGCACGGAATCCAGGTTTTCGAGGAGCCCCAGCACGTCGCCGCGAGACTCGGGAATCAAGGTCTGGGTATAGAGTTGGGTCTCGATCGAGCGCCGCAGCTTGTCGGCTTCGCTCTCCAGGCGGTTGACCGCTTGCAGCTTCTCGTCGAATTCGGCCGAGGCGCCTTCGTCCAAGTAAATCTGCACCGCCCGCTTGAACAAGAGGCCCGATTCCGAGAGCTTGTCGAGAAAGGCATCGATTTCATTCTCCAGCGCTTTGGTGCGCCCGAACGGCGACAGGCTGCCGCCCAACATGGAATTTCTCGTTGCCATCTCTCAAATCTCCGAATCAGGGTGTGGCTTTGGCGCGGACACACCAAACCACACCGTCACGGCCGGCCAAGATACGGCCAGCCGCGCGAAAGTCATCTCTTTTGTTGCTTTCACTGGACATTGTGCCGCAATAGGTCCCGTTTCGGCAAGCTGGCGGGATGGCCGACCGCGAAACTACGGATTCCGCACGCGCGCCGGATTGTCGCGCCGCCGCCTGCCCAGCCGCCTGCCCGGCCGCCTGCCCGGCCGGATGGCGATCCGGTTTCCGCGAGCCACTTCCCGTCGCTCAGGAAAGCCTCGACATCGCTAATCATACTGTATATCGTGACTGGATCGTGAAGGGGCACTACATTTGGCGAAGATCGCAACATATAGCGAACGTTGAGGGGGCTTCTACATGACTTGGACTGACGAACGCGTCGACGAACTCTCGCGGCTTTGGGCCTCGGGCTACTCCGCCTCCGCCATCGGGCGCATGTTGGGCGTGTCCAAGAACGCCGTGGTGGGAAAGGCCCATCGCATGCGTTTGGAATCCCGGCCGTCGCCAATCCGCAGAGATCAGCGGACCCCGGCGCGGCGGCGGGTTCCGATGCCGGCGCAGACCTTGCCGCGACAACCTATCGCCGTGGCGCCGCCGCCGACACCGCGCTGGATTATCCAGCGCAAGTCCGATGGACCGAGCTGCCTGTGGCCGATCGGCGATCCCAGCGAGGCGGATTTCCACTTCTGCGGTGCACAGGCGGTCGAGGGCAAGCCTTACTGTCCGGACCACTGCGCGCGCGCCTATATCACCCGGAACCGGGGCGAGACCGAGGCCGCCTAGCGGCAAGTCGACCGCAGCGCCATTCGAAGCGCTCCGGCCGCGGTTTTCCGCGGGCGGGGCGTTTCTTTTTAGGTTCGGGAATCGATCGCGGTCAGGCCACCACCGCCGTGCCGCCGCGGCGCGGATCGCCGGCCGCGTCGAGCCGGCCTTGGGCGTCGCGCCGCGCGACGTGGACGCCGCCGAAGAACAGATTGTGCTCCGGCCAGAACACGACCTGCCGCTCTGGATTCTGAAGCGCCGCAACCTGGGTTTTATCGAAACCGCCCTCCAGATTGACGATACCGTTCTCGTAGTGAAGCCGCGGGGCCGCGACCGCCTCGGCGATCGGCTGCCCGAAGTCGATGGTGTTGAGCAGTACCTGCAAGACCGCGGTGCGGATGCGGTTGGAACCACCGGAGCCGAAGGCGGCGATCGAGCCGTCGGCGCCAAAGGTCACGGTCGGCGACATCATCGAGGACATGCGGCTGCCCTCGGGCCAGGCGTGGAAGCCGTGGGGATTGAGATCTTCCTCGCCCAGCATGTTGTTCATCATGATGCCGCTACCCGGCACCATGTAACCGCAGCCCTCGCCGTTGGAGATCGAAAGCGCCGCGATATTGCCCGCGGCATCGACGACGCTGAGATGAGTCGTGCCCCGGTTGCTGGCGGGGTGGCCCGCGACTTCCGCTTCGTAGCGCGCCAGCAGCTCCGGATCGAATAGGCGCTCGGCGGCGGCCTGTTCCTCGGCCTCGGCGGCAGCTTCGTGCAGCCGCGATTCGACCCGCGCCTTATTGGTCAAGGCCATGACCCGGGCCAGCTTCTCGAGATGGGCGGCGGTGCCGTTCCCCAGCGTTTCCAGATCGGTCTGTGCCAAGAGTTCGAGGGCGAAGGCAATCAGGATGCCGCCGGCGGACGGTGGCGGGTTGGTCAGGATGCGGGTATCGCGGTAGCGGCGCTCGAGCGGCTGCCGCTTGACCGTGCGATAGGCGGCCAGGTCGGCCATGGTGATTTGGCCGCCCTGGTCGCGGCAGTCGGCGACGAGGCGTTGGCCGAGTTCGCCTTCGTGGAACAATGCCGGCCCCTCCCGGGCCAGCGCCTCCAGGGTGTCGGCCAGTTCCGGTTGGCGCAACGCGTCGGGGCATGCCAGTAGCGCGCCGTCGGGCTGGGTGAACAGGGCGCGG
>CAXMQD010000476.1:0-14119 GCA_964194965.1 uncultured Acidimicrobiia bacterium
AGTTCGCCGCCCACGATCATGCGCTCGAGCGCGCCCTGCACGCGGGCGGTCAGCGATTGGATGGGTTCGGGGCCGCTATTTTGCCCGGGATCGGCGATCTGTATCGACATGGTGGCTAATACCAAAGACAGGCGCGAACCCCGGCGCCGCATGGGCGACGCCGGGGTTCGCACGCAACCGGTCTAAAGCAGATCGAGGTCCTTGAGTGCCTGAACCGCCTTGGCATATTCCTCTTTGATGTCTTTGTCCCAGACCTCGTGGCCCGCGACGCTGGTTTCCGCGTCGAGCCCGGCGCTCTTCAGGTAATTGGCGAAGGTGTCGTGCTTCATCGCCTTGACCAGCGCCTTGGACAGGACGTCGATCCGGTCCTGCGGCGTGCCTTTCAGCACCCAATAGCCCCGGGTCGTCGAGGTTTTGGCCTTGTAGCCCAGCTCGTAAGTGGAGGGCACGTCCGGATAGTCCGCCAGACGATCTTCCGCCATCACCGTAAGCGGCCGCAGGGTGCCGTCGCTGATCTGGGAGCCGGCCTCGCTGACATTCGGCAAGGTGGCCTCGATGGCGCCCGACATCAGTGCCTGAATCATCTGCGCGCCGCTGCCGAACGGCACGACCTTGAATTTGATGCCAGCCTCCTTGGCGAAGGCCGCCAGGCCGATGTGCTCGGTGCCGCCGATCTGGGCGACGCCGGGGTTCGCACGCAACCGGTCTATATCAGACCGAGGTCCTTGAGCGCCTGAACCGCCTTGGCGTATTCCTCTTTGATTTGTTCGTTCCAAACCTCGTGGCCCGCGACGCTGGTTTCGGCGTCGAGCCCGGCGCTCTTCAGGTAGTGGGCGAAGGTGTCGTGCTTCATCGCCTTGACCAGCGCTTTGGACAGGACATCGATCCGGTCCTGCGGCGTGCCCTTCAGCACCCAATAGCCCCGGGTCGTCGAGGTCTTGGCCTTATAGCCCAGCTCGTAGGTCGAGGGCACGTCCGGGTAGTCGGCCAGGCGCTCCTCCGCCATCACCGTGAGCGGCCGCAGGGTGCCGTCGCTGATCTGGGAGCCGGCCTCGCTGACGTTCGGCAGAGTGGCCTCGATGGCGCCCGACATCAGCGCCTGGATCATCTGCGCGCCGCTGCCGAAGGGCACGACCTTGAACTTGATGCCGGCCTCCTTGGCGAAGGCCACCAGACCGATGTGCTCGGTGCCGCCGATTTGCGCCACGCCCCAGTTGAGTGCCTTGTCCTTCGAGGCCTGCACGAGATCGTCCAGGGTCTTGAAGGAACTATCTGAATTGACCGTGATGAAGGTCGGATCGTCCATGGCGCGCGCCACGCCGACCACGTCGTCGATGGTCAGCGGCGACTTGCCGCGGGCGATGGTGTAGAGATGGCTCTGGGTCAGCGCCAGAATCGTATAGCCGTCGCGATCCTTGCCGAGCGCGTATTGATGCGCCTTGGCGCCGGAGCCGCCGCGCTTGGCGACCACGGACATGTCGACGCCGAGAATGCGCCGAGAGCGGATCATCATCATGCGCGCCGTGGTGTCGGTGCCACCGCCGTACTTGGAGTGAATCACCACCTCGATGGGCTTGGAGGGGAACTCCTCCGCCGCCTGCGCGGCCAAGCCGGCGAGCCCGACCGCGGCCGCCGTCGCGCCGATCAGAAGCGCGCCTCTGAGCGTCTTGATGCCATTGTACAAAGTCATTTCAACCTCCCTTTCCCGTGGATTGGTTACCGCGAACGGCCGTTTGCCGCACCGCGAACCCGGAATTGTTTACAATTCTTCTGCTGCTAGTGTTTCACCGCGACCCACCCGAGTCAACAAATCATAATATATCACGGGCGAACTAACGTGAGCTCGTGCTCTCTCTCAAGAAAAGAGGCGGCGATGTCACGACGTATTGTCTACAATTTCACCGGGGAAGTTAAAGCCGCGCGCCCAGCACCAGTCCTTCGTAGACCGCCTCCTCGGCGGTGCGCGGGCTGAGACAGTCGCCGATCATGTGGACCTCGGCCTCGATTCCAGCCAACTCGGCCTCGAGCGCGGTCTCCGACGCCTGGCCATGGGCGATCACCACGGTATCGACCTCTTCGAGCACCACCGGCGCGCCCGAGACGCCGTGCTCGAAGTAGGCGCTGTCGGAATCGGCGCCGTAGAAGCGTAAAAATGGCGTCACCGCGATCCCGAGCCCATGCAGAACTCCATTCCAGTGGTCGCGCAGGTAGAGCTGCAGCATGTGGCCGGCGAGCGGGCCGTTGACCGCGAGCCGCACCTGGCAGCCGGCCCGGGCCAGCTTCTCGGCGACGCCCATGCCGATCCAGTCGCCGCGCCAGTCGCTGACCACGACCCGCGACCCGACGTTGACCTGGTCGCGCAGCACGCGCCAGGCATCGGTCACCTGGGCGCCCTCGCAGCGCGCGGCGTCGTGCGGATGGGCGCGCGCGCCGGTGGCGATCACGACCGCATCCGGGCGCGCCGCCTCGACCGCGGCGCGGGTCACCGGCGCGCCCTTGCGCACGACGACGCCGGCCAGGTCGAGCTCGCGCTCCAGGTTGGTGATCAAACCACCGAATTCGGCGCGGCCCGGGATCAGTTGCGCGACCCGGACCTGACCGCCAAGTTGCGGTTCGGCTTCGTAAAGCGTGACCTCGTGGCCGCGCGCGGCGGCGATGGCGGCCGCTTTCATGCCCGCCGGGCCGCCGCCGGCGACCAGGACGCGGCGCCGCCGCGCGGCCGGGTCGAGCCGCCCGTAGCGTTGCTCGCGGCCGGACTCGGGATACTGGATGCAGGAAATCGCGGTGCCCGCGTGCAGGTGCCCGATACAGGCCTGGTTGCAGGCGATGCAGGCGCGAATGTCGTCGAGGCGCCCGGCCGCCGCCTTGTTCGGCATCTCCGGATCGGCGATCAGCGCCCGGGTCATGCCGCACATATCGGCCTGGCCGGCGGCGAGGATGCGTTCGGCGATCTGCGGCTGGTTGATCCGCCCGGCGACGAACACCGGCTTGGCGACCACGGCCTTGAGCGCCGCCGCCGCGGGCGCCAGATAGCCGGTCTCGATCGCCATCGGCGGCACCACGTGGACCGAGCCGCCGGCGCCGGCCATCGAGCCCGCCGTGACGTTGAAGTAGTCGATGGCCGCGAACGGGTCCAGTTGACGGCAAAACTCGATCGCCTCCTCCGGCGCCAGGCCGCCGGTTTCCTTTTCATCGATGGAGATGCGGATGCCGACCACCAACGCCTCGCCCACCGCCCCGCGCACCGCCGTCAGCGCCTCGCGCAAGAACCGCAGCCGACCCGCCAGCTCGCCGCCATAGCGATCGGTCCTTTGGTTAACCCGCGGGTTGAGGAACTGGGCGATCAGGTTGCCATGGCTCGCTACCACCTCGACGCCGTCGAGTCCGGCGGCCCGAAAGCGCGCGGCGGCCGCGCCGTAGGCGGCGATCAGATCCTCGATCTGGGCGAGCGTGAGCGGCCGAGGCACGGTCTTGAAGCGGTCGTCGCGCAGGTCCGAGGCGGAATAGGGTACATCGCGCACGCCATCGCGAATCCGCGCATTGACCCGTCCGGGGTGGGACAGCTGTCCGAACAGCTTGGCGCCGTGGCGATGCACCGCCTCCGCGATATTCCGATAGCCGGGGATACAGGCGTCGGTGCTGGCGTCGAGCACACCATCGCTGAGCCCGCTATGGTGCATGCGCGCCGCCTCGATCACGATCAACCCAACGCCGCCGGCCGCGCGCGCCTCGTGGTAGGCGGCCAGGCGCGCATTCGGAAGCCCCTCGGTCAGCATGTTTGCCTGATGGCCGGTCGAGAGGATGCGATTGCGGATCTCGACCGAGCGCAGGGTCAGCGGTGAAAACAATTTCGCCAATCGCACGAGCCGCCCTCCCCTCTACTGTCTTACCGCCGGCCGCGCGGCGCCGAGCCGGTCCCGGCCTTGGCCCGGCGCCAGGCGAAGGGCGCCTGCAGGCTCTCCGCCAGGCCCGCGCCCGAAATCAGCAGGACGCCGACAATCTCGCGCGCGCCGAAGGGCTCGCCGGCCCAGAGCGCGGCGGTGACGGTGCCGACGCTGATCTCGGTCATGAACAGGATTCCGACGATGCCGGGATTGAGCAGCGGGGTGCCCCACAAGGCGGCGAAGGTGCCGGGGATTACCAGCAGCAGCAGCACCGGCAGCAACCAGGGCAAAGTACCGGCGACCCGCTCTAAACCCGGCGCCGGACCCGCGCCGGCCAGGGGCAGAAGGGCGATGCCGAGAGCGAGCAGCGCGCCCCATCCGAACTGGACGGTGGTGAACTCGATCGCGTGGTTTTGATTGTCGCCGCGCATGCGCACCGCGGCCACGGCCCAGACGATCCCCGACGCCAAGCCCATCCAATCGCCGAGGTTCCGGGGCCAGGGAAAACCGGTTTCGACGCCGAAGATCACCAATATGCCAGCGAACCCGAGCGCGAGCGCGAACCAACGGGCCCGGGTGATCGGCTCGTTCAGGAAAATCCGCGCCAGCAGCGTGCTCCAGACCGGGGTCAGGTAAAACAACATCATGGCCCGGATCACCTCGGTGTAGATCAGGGCATCGGCGTAGAGCACCAGGGAGGCACCAGTGACCAACCCGGTCACCTGCAGGCCGGCGCCGCCGCGCAGCACCCGGCGCCAGCGCCAGGCGGCAAGCGGCAGAAGCAGCAGGAACGGCCAGGCATACAGCGTCGCGGTGGCCCAGGCGCCGGAAATCCCGGCCTGGTCCATGGCGCGGAGCGGGATCCAGAACAGCCCCCAGACCACGCCGGCAACGGCGCAGGCCAGCTTGGCCCGGGTCTCCAAACCTCCGGCCAGCGCGGGGCTCTGATGCATGGACTTCCGACTCCCCGAAAGGCGCGACAAGGAATGACTACAACAGATCGCGGCGCGCTGCCATGACGGCCCTTTTACGGCTGTGAAGAATCATCTTGTCATGTTCGCATCGGTCTTGGCACCCTCCTCGACAGGGTGAACGCCCGAAATAGGACACCGGCCCGCCGGCAGGCGCACATTGACGCGAGGGGTGGCACGACATGACGGCAGTTGCGGAACTCAGACGCCTGAGCGGAAACTGTTACATCGACGGCGCGTTCCGAAAGAGCGCGAGCGGCGCGGGCCATGACGTCATCGACCCGGCGACCGAGGACACGATCGGCGAGATCGCCGATTGCGCCATGGACGAGGTCGAACAGGCAATCGCCGTGGCCAATCGGGCGCAGCGCGCCTGGTGGGCCGAAACCGGGCTGTTGCGCGCCGAGCGCATGCACGAAGTCGCGGCCAAGATGCGCGAGATGTCGCCGCTGCTCGCCGAAATGCTGACCCGCGAAATGGGCAAGCCCTACAAAGAATGCGCTGACGAGGTCGCCTGGTCGGCCAGCGCCATCGACTACTATGCCGAGATCGGCCGCCACGACTGCGGCCGGGTCGTGAACTCGAACATCGAGGGGCAGTTCCACTATACGGTCAAGGAACCTATGGGTGTGGTGGTCATTATCCTGCCGTTCAACTACCCGTTGGTCCTGTTCTGCTGGGAGGCGGCGGCAGCGCTCGCGTCGGGAAATTCGGTGATCGTCAAGCCCTCGGAGTTGACCACGCTGACCACGCTCAAGTTCATGGAGGCCTTCGAGGCGCTGCCGCCCGGCGTGATGCAGTGCGTCAGCGGCACCGGCCCGGTCGGCAAGGCGCTGGTCGAAAGTGCCGACACCCACATGGTCGCCTTCACCGGCGGCGTCGAAACCGGGCAAGCCGTGGCCCAGGCCTGCGCCAAGACCTTCAAGCCGCACCTGATCGAAGCCTCGGGCAACGATCCCTTCATCGTCATGCCCTCGGCGCCGCTCGAGGTCGCGGTGCGCGGCGCGCTGTTCGCGGCCAACATCAACTGCGGCCAGGTCTGCACCTCGGCCGAGCGTTTCTTCGTGCACCAGGACATCCACGATGCTTTCGTCGCCAAGCTGGTCGAAGAGACCGGCAAGCTCAGGATCGGCAACGGCCTGGGCAAGGTCGACATCGGTCCCATGGTGACCGAGAAAGAGCGCAGCCGCTACGAGGGCATCCTCGCGCGCGCGGTCGAACAAGGCGCCAAGGTGGCCTGCGGCGGTGGCCGGCCGGCGGGCTTCAACAAGGGCTGGTTCGTCGAACCCACGGTGCTGACCGACGCGACTCCCGAGATGGATATCCTGAACAACGAGAGCTTCGGCCCGGTGGCGCCGATCTGCCGGGTCGCGAACTTCGACGAGGCGATCGAGCGGGCCAACGATTCGCGCTTCGGCCTCGGCGCGACGATATTCACCAGCGACCTCAACGAGAGCACCCGCGCGGTCAACGAGCTCGTCACCGGCATGGTCTGGGTGAACGCGCCGCTGCTCGACAACGACGCCGGCCCATTCGGCGGGCGCAAGTTCTCGGGCATCGGGCGCCAGCTCGGCGCCGAGGGGCTCGACACCTTCCGGCACACCAAGCTCGCCATGGTCGACTACGGCTGCCAGCCCCAGGATTTCTGGTGGTTCCCTTACCAGGACGCCGAGAGCTTCCCCGGCGGCGGCAAATCGTGAGCCCGCGCCACCCTCGAATTCCACCAAAGGCCCGTAATATTGCCCCATAGAGACGGCCTCCCAAGGCTTGGGCAAGCCGCCATCCCGGTCGTGCCGGCAAACCGCTAAGGGGCGAATGGGCCGGCGCCGGGCCGCCGATCTCGCCGGTGAACCAGGATTTCGCCGGCCGCTCGTTTCATGTTGCCGCTTTTGTGCCTTTTGAGCCAGGCGCTTAGGCCCGCCGCATTCCTCCGCAAGCGCGACCCGCAGCCCGGAACCGCTCACGATTCGTTCCAATCGGCCACACTTAAATATGATTATCTGATTTAAAAAATCGTACTTTGATACATAAAAAATATGATTTTATCTTGCCATTCTCGTTTGACGGGCCTAGGGTGGCAGCCGCCATCGGGAATCGAGGCCGAGAAGGGGCAGCGCGAAATGACCAAGCGGATCGGATTTATCGGCATCGGGCTCATGGGCCACGGCATGGCCAAAAACCTCATGGAAAAAGGGTTTTCGGTCACGACCACGGCACATCGCAACCGGGCGCCGCTCGAGGACCTGCTGGGCCGCGGCGCCGCCGAGGCCGCCAGCCATAAGGAAGTCGCCGAACGATCCGACATCGTTTTCATCTGCGTGACCGGCGCGCCCGAGGTCGAGGCGGTGATCTACGGCGACGACGGCGTGCTGGCCGGCGCGCGGGCGGGGTTGATCGTGGTCGACTGCTCGACCAGCGAGCCCGCCATGACGGATCGTGTCAACGCGGACCTGTCGGCCAGGGGCGCGGCCTTGGCGGACGCGCCGCTCGCGCGCACCCCGATCGAGGCCGAGGCTGGACGCCTGAACACCATGGTCGGCGCCTCCGAAGAGACCTTCGCCATCATCGAGCCGGCGCTTCAAACCTTCTGCGAGAACATCTTCCACGTCGGCCCCGTAGGCGCCGGCCACAAGACCAAGCTGATCTATAACTTCATGGCCATGGGCCAGGCCGCCTTGATCGCCGAGGCGCTCTGCGCCTGCGCCGCGACCGGCGTCGATCTGCACGAGTTCTACGACGTCGTCTCCGCCGGCGGCGCCAACAGCGGCATCTTCCAGCTGTTGATGCCCAAGGCCTTGGAAGAGGGCGACCTTTCCGGCCTCAAGTTCAGCCTGCCCAATGCAGAGAAGGACCTGCGCTACTACACCCGCATGACCGGTGAGGCAGAGCTGAGCGGTGGCCTCGGCAAGGCGGTACACGCGGCCCTGGCCAAGGGCCTCGAGCTTGGCCTCGCCGAGGGCTACGTCGGCCATCTGATACGGGCGCAGGAGAAACTGAACGGGATGGAGATCATCGCGCAGCCCGAACGCCTGCGCGCGTGATGGGGTAAGGAGAAAGCGATGAAAGTGGAAAGCCCGGAAGGCTCTGAAACTGCCGGTAAAGCGCTAGATCCCAGCTTTGCCAAGGGCAAGTTTCACGTGACCCATGAGCACGACTCCGAGTTCGAGACGGGGTTGCGAGACTATTTCGATTACCGCGATCTGGGCATGGCCGAGGCGACCGGAGGCAAGCTCCGGGCCCATGTCATCCGGCCCTCCGGCCCCTTCGAGAAATCCGGCGATCTGCACTATCACGTGCTGGATTTTCAGATGGTCTACGTTCTCAAGGGTTGGGCCCGAGTTCATTTCGAAGGTGTGGGCGAAGTCCGTTTCGAGCCTGGATCCTGCATGTACCAAGAGCCCGGAATCCATCACCGGGTCTTGGAATATTCCGACGACTACACGGTTATCGAAATTACGGTTCCAGCCGATTTCGAGACCGTTTCCATGGCGCCGTGAGCCCAAGACTCCGGCGGCGGATTGTCGGCGTGCGGCCGACAGCAACAGCAGGGCCATCATGGCCTGCGTGAGGTCCAAGGGAGATACGCTATGAGGAGAGCCATCACACGACGCAAGCTCATTCAGGGCACCGCGCTGACGGCGGGGGCCGCCGTTTTCGGACCCTGGAAATTCAATCGCGTTTTTGCCGCGTCTACGGATAAGCCGATCCTGATCGGCTTGACCCACGATGCCAGCGGACAGTTCGCCAATTCGGGGCAAGCCGAGAAGCGCGGCACCATCATGGCCATCGAGGAAGCCAACGCCGCTGGCGGTGTCCTCGGACGCAAGGTCGAATACATTTGGGCCGATACGGAAACCACCCCGGCGACGGGCTCGCGCGTGGCCGAACGCATGATCACCCGTGACAACGTCGCCTTCATGGTCGGCGCTATCCAGTCCGGCACCGCCAACGCGATATCGCAGGTGTGCCAGAAATACGGCACGGTGTATTTCAACACCAACTCCAGCTCGCCCACGGAATCGGCCAAGAACTGCCACCGCGTCAAGTTCGTGTGGGACGGGTCCGGCGCCAACTTCGCGAAGGCGGCCGCCGCCGGCGCCGTCGACAAGTTCGGCAAGAACTGGATTTTGCTCACCAACGACTATGTCTGGGGTCACAACACGTCGAAGGCAACGGCGGAAATCCTCGGCAAGCTCGGTGGCACGGTGATGGAAAACATCCTGGTGCCGGTCGGCACGCGGGACTATTCCTCGATCCTGCTGAAGTTGCAGCAAACCAAGCCCGACGTGGTCGCGACCGCCGTTGGCGGCGACGACTACAAGGCCCTGCGCCAGCAGGTTCAGGACCTGAAGCTCGACACCAAGATGGCCTGGCTCAGCAACCAGCTCGATTGGCCGGACATTTATGGTGCCGGTTCGGAGGCCGCGTTCGGCGTGTTCGGCGCAACCTGGTACCACTATCTGGATCTGCCGGGCGTTGCCGACTTCGTCAAGCGCTATCAGACCCGGTGGCCGGATACCCGCATCAACGTGCCGGGCAACGTCACCTACAACGGCTACGTCGCCATGCGTGAATTGCTGCGCGCCGTCGAGGAAGCCGGTTCGACCAACAACATCAAGGTGATCAAGCAGTTGGAAGGCCGCGTCATGTCGGCCGCCGACCGCATGCAGCACCACGATGCGGTGATCGATCCGAACAGTCACCACGTGCAGCAGACGATCTATCTGGCGGCCCGTCAGGACCAGCCGCGGGACGACACGGATTACTTTAAAATCGTCAACGTGATGGCCCCGGAAACCGTCCAAGTCGCCGGCGAATCCGAGTGTCATCTGGAGTCCTACGCGGATACGCCAACCTACGAGATGTAATACCTCCCACTGGCCGGGCGTTCTTCGGAAGGCCCGGCCTTTTCTTTCGATCAAGGCGGTCATGGACTTTCTTTTCAATCTTTTGCCGCATCTCGTGAACGGTGTCGCGCTTGGACTACTGTTCGCCCTGATCGCTCTAGGCTTCATGCTGATCATCGGCGTCATGGAGGTCATCAACCTGGCGCACGGTTCCTTGTTCGCCCTCGGCGCTTACATGGCGCTCGTGATCGTGACCCCGGAAGGCGGCCTTAACGCGCCCTTTCTCGAACCCTGGTTCGGCATCGGTATCATCCCCCGTTATATCGCCGCCTTGGTGATCGCACCGGTGATCGTCGGCGTCTTCGGCATGGGTCTCGAGCTTTGTCTCAGGCGCACCTACGGCAAGGACCCGCTTTATGGCTTGTTGCTGACTTTCGGGGCCGCGCTGGTCATCGAAGAGGGCATCCGCATCATCTGGGGCCATGGCGAGTATGTACTGCCGGTGCCCAAGGATATTCGGGGCGGCTTCATCTTTGCGGACCTGATCTGGTCGAATTACCGGTTTTTCGCGGCCGCCTTCTCCATCGTCATGATCGGGATGTTGTGGTGCTTTATCGAAAAGACGCCCTATGGCGCGATCATCAAGGCCGGCGCCCATGACAATGAAATGGTCCGGGCTCTCGGCATTAACCTGCCGAAGCTCAGGCTGTTCGTGTTTGCCTTCGGCACCGCCCTGGCGGCGATCGCCGGTATCATCATGGCGCCGATTTGGGGTATTCGGCCGCAAGTCGGCGTCGACGCCGTGGTGCCCGCCTTCGTGATCATCGTGCTCGGCGGCATCGGCAGTTTCTGGGGCGCGGTTATCGCCGGGCTGATGGTCGGCATGATCGTCGGCCTGACCGCCGCCTACTACTCGGATTGGTCGTTGCTTTCCATGTACCTTCTGTTGCTGGCGGTCGTGACGTTCCGCGCCAGGGGGCTCATGGGCAAGGTCAGCGTGTTGGAGCGCTGAGTCATGCGGCACATGATCGCGATAACCTCCAATTGGTTCACGCCGCAAATGCTGGTGGCGTTTGCGATTTTCGGCACCTTGCCGCTGTGGCTCGAAGGCGTCGGGCTGTACAGCTATATAGGCCTCGAGGTGCTGATCTGGATCATCTTCGCTCTCGGCTTCAATCTGTTGCTTGGTTACACCGGCCTGCCGTCTTTCGGCCACGGTGCCTTCCTCGGCATCGGTGGCTACGCGATGGGCTGGTTTCAGATCAACGTGGTGCCTAATTTGTGGCTCGGATTGCTGTTCGCGATCGCGATCACGGCCCTGTTCGGCGGCGCCGTGGCGCTGTTCATCTCGCATCGGCGCGGCATCTACTACGCCTTATTGACGCTCGCCTTCGGCCAGGTGTTCTTTTTCGTCGCCAGCAAATGGACCACCCTGACCGGCGGCGAGGACGGCATGCTGAATATCGCCCGCCTGCCCGCCGATTTCGGGTTCGTCTCGTTTTCCCTGCAACACAACTACGCTCTCTACTACTTCACCTTCGCCGTTTTCGTGGTCACGGTGATAGTGCTGTGGCGACTGGTCAATTCGCCGTTCGGCAAGGTGATCAAAGCGATCAAGCAAAACGAGATGCGGGTCGGCTTCCTCGGATACAACGTCTATTTCTTCAAATGGGCGGTGTTCACCATTTCCTGCGCGGTTACCGGGCTCGCCGGCGGCTTGTTCGCCATGGCCCAGGAAGGCGCTTATGTCCAGGTGATGTCGTTGCAGTGGTCGGGCATCATCGTCCTGATGACGTTGATCGGCGGCGGTTTCGTCAGCTTCTGGGGCGCGCTGATCGGAACCGTGGTGTACTACCTGGCCCGCGACATTCTCGGCACCTTCACGGAAACCTGGCTGCTTTGGTACGGGCTCATGTTCATGGTGCTGGTGATGTTCAAGCCCGAGGGCATCGCCGGCATGTGGCAGGACGGTGTCGCATACCTGAATAAGCGCCGCGGCGCCGGGATACCCCCGGTGGCCGTCGAGCCGGCGCGCGAGTGAGGCCGGTCATGGCGCTGTTCGAGGCCCAGGGGCTGCACAAACGTTTCGGCGATCACGTTGTCCTGGAAGAAATCAATCTCGACTTCGAGGAACACAAGCTGAGCGGGATTATGGGGCCGAACGGCGCCGGCAAGACAACATGTTTCAATGTGCTGACGGGGCGCTATAAGCCGGACCGGGGTCGCGTCGTGTTCGACGGCATCGACATTACCGGGAAATCACCCGGCGCCATCGCCAAGATGGGAATTTCACGCTCGTTCCAAGTGATGAACGTGTTCGACGAATACACTGCCCTCGACAACGTTTTGTTGGCCGTGCCCGAAGTGCGCCGACGCGGTCTGCACATACTTTACGATCTGACGAACGATACCCAATCCAACGACAAGGCCGAACAGATCCTCGCCAAGGTCGGGCTGGTCGGCAAGGAACGCGTGCTGGCCAGCGATCTGTCCTATGGCGAACGGCGCGCGCTCGAAATCGGGATCGCGCTGGCCGCCGAGCCGCGCATCCTATTTCTCGACGAACCGACGGCGGGGCTCGGCACGGAGGCGACCGCCAAGCTCGCCGACATGGTGAACCGGATCAAGGAAGAGGTCACCATCGTCATCATCGAACACGAAATGAACTTCCTGTTCCGTATCGCCGATGTCATCAACGTCATCCAGTGGGGCCAGGTGGTCGCCGTCGGTACCCCCGATGAGTTGCGCGCAAATCCCTGGGTGCAGGCGTCCAACCTGGGGAAGCTGGCATGATCCTCGACGTTCGGGAAATCGATACCTGCTACGGCGAAAGCCAGGTGCTGTTCCGCGCGTCGTTGCACGTCGACGAAGGCGAGGTGGTCGCGCTGCTCGGCCCCAACGGCGCCGGCAAGACCACGACGCTGCGCTCGATCCTTGGTCTGACGCCGGCGACAAGTGGTTCCATACACTTCGACGATGCCGAGATCACCGCCCTGCCGACCCACGAAATCGCGCGGCGCGGAGTCGGCTGGGTGCCCGACGACCGGCGAATTTTTCCGAGCCTGACCGTGGAGCGAAATCTTTCGATCGCGAAAAAGCGGACCCGGTTTCGGCAATGGAAAATGGGCGAGATGTTCGAAATCTTCTCGGCGCTCGAGTACCTCATGGGCCGGGAGTGCGAGAACCTGTCCGGCGGCGAGATGCAGATGATCGCCATCTCGCGGGCGCTCTTGGGATCGCCCGGCCTGGTCCTGTTCGACGAACCGTCTCAGGGGTTGGCGCCGAAGATCGTACAGGACGTCATGCAAACCATCTCACGCCTGAAGGGCGAGGGAATTTCCGTCTTGATCGTCGAGCAGAACGCACATAGCGCGCTCGCCGTCAGCGACCGGGTGTACATCATGGATCTGGGCAAAATCGTGCATTCCGGGCCGACCTCCGAGTTGCTGGAAGACAACGCCCTGCGCACCAGACTCTTGGGGATCTGACGCCATGGCCACGCCCCTGTTGGAAGTCGACCGGCTCCGCAAAGTTTACACCCAGGGTTTCCTGAACAAGCGGGAGACTTTCCGGCTCGAGGCCGACTTCACGATCGAGGAGCCGGCCATCGTCGGCATGATGGGCCCCAACGGCTCGGGCAAGACCACGCTGTTCGAGCTGATTACCGGCTCCAACAGCCCGAGCGCGGGCCAGGTCCGCTGCCTGGGCCGCAACGTCCACAACATCAAGTACCGCGAGCGCGACCGCCTGGCGATCCACTATCACCAGTCCTATCAGGTGCGCCACTTCAAGAAGACCCGGCCGAGTTTCCTGCTCGATTCGGCCGAATCCGACTATCCCATGATCCACCTGTTCGACGAGCCGCAGTTCAACACCCAGGACGGTTATATCGGCTTCATGCTCGACTTTTTCCGCAAGCTGCGCGCCGAGGGGCGCCTGGTGTTCCTCTGCGTGCACCCGAACGAACCCTTCCACCTTGAAATCCTGCGCGAGATCTGCGAGCGCTACATCTTCGTCCGCGACGGCCGACTCAGTCAGGCGCCCGATTACGAGACCCTGACCGCGCAGCCGGCGGTGCGCGATTATCTCGGCGAGCTGGTCGCCGGACAAACCTAGGACGGGGATAGAGGCATGGAATCTCTACGGGGCAAACTGGCGCTGGTCACCGGCGCGGCCGGGGTGGTCGGCCTGGCGGTCTCCGAGGCACTCATCGAGGATGGCATCGAGGTGATCATGGTCGACCTCGACGCCGCGCGCCTGGCCGAGTTGGCCGGCGGCCTCGGCGCAAACGCCATCCCGCTGGCGCTGGATATCAGCGACGCCCAGGCGGTCGCCGCGGCCTGGGCCGAAATCAAGCGCGATCGCGGCGCGGTCCAGGTGCTGGTCAACAACGCCGGCGTGCTGTCCAACGACAAGG
>CAXMQD010000477.1:0-1929 GCA_964194965.1 uncultured Acidimicrobiia bacterium
GCAGATAAAACAGTGGGTTAAAGAGTATCTAGCTTAGTTATCTGGGACAGCCCCAAAAAGAATTTGAACCAAAGTCCGAGAGAAAGCTACGAATCGTTATCGCAGGCGTTCCTCCAGGGGTGAAAATCGGTGTGTTCGATGAACGAAAGGAAAATGAGGATGAGGCCCGACAAATTTTCCTTGAAGAAGTAACGGCCTCAGATCGAGTCATCGAGAAAGAGATCGACGCTTCATACAGTGGCGCGCCTGTTAAAGTAGTTATTAGATCTGTTGGATTTTTACCGGTCGAATTCTATGACACGATCGATGAGAGGATCGGGCTATTGCACGCAGCAAAACTGGAGATTGACCGGGTTTATTCTGGTGGCGACATTGACGTACCGCTTGGCTGGAATTCCGAAGTAGAACATCGAAAGGCACAGAAACTTATCCAGGACCGGCTGATCGAATTGTTGGCGTAATGCACCAAACCGTTCTCTCTCTCCCACCTCACGGCCCCGCCCCATGAAGATCACCATCCTGGACGACTATTTCGACACTATCCGCACGCTGCCGTGTTTTGCGAAGCTCGCGGGGCACGCCGTCACGGTTTGGAACGACCACGTTCAGGACGACGACACCCTCGCCGAACGCCTGGACGATACCGAGGTGTTGGTGCTGATCCGGGAGCGCACGCAGATTCGGGCGCCGTTGATCGCGCGGCTTGAAAAACTCAAACTGATCAGCCAGCGCAGCGTCTATCCTCACATCGATGTCGCGGCCTGCACGCGGGCGGGCGTGATCCTGTCGTCGGACCTGCACAAAGGCACGCCGTCCTTCGCGACCGCCGAGCTGACCTGGGGCCTGATCATCGCGGCCCTGCGCCAGATCCCCCGGCAGATGGCGTCGCTCCAGGCGGGCCACTGGCAGATGGGCGTCGGCAGTTCCTTGCGCGGCAAGAAGCTCGGCATCTTCGGCTTCGGCCGCATCGGGCGGCAGGTGGCGGAGGTCGGCCGGGTCTTCGGCATGGAGGTGCTGATCTGGGCCAGCGAGGCCTCGCGCGCCCGCGCGGCCGCCGAGGGCTTCGCGGTCGCCGAGTCCAAGGCGGTCTTCTTCGAGACCAGCGACGTGGTCACGCTGCACCTGCGGCTTTACGATCCGACCCGCGGCAGTGTCACCGCCACCGATCTCGCGCGCATGAAACCCGCCGCGCTCCTGGTCAATACCAGCCGCGCGGCGCTGATCGAACCGGGCGCCCTGGTGGCCGCGTTGCGCGCCGGCCGCCCGGGTTTGGCCGCGGTCGACGTCTACGAGGACGAGCCCCTGCGCGATCCCGGGCATCCGTTGCTCGCGCTGGACAACGTCGTCTGCACGCCCCACATCGGCTACGTCACGCGCGACGAATACCAGCTCCAGTTCAGCGATATCTTCGATCAGATCCTGGCCTACCAGGCCGGCAGCCCGATCCACGTCATCAACCCGGAGGTGCTGGCGGGGTAGGGGGGGAGTCTTGCATAAGCGGCAGCACCGGGCCGGTGCGCGTTCCGTGTCAGCGGAACCTAGTCAAAAAGCAGGCGGTGCGGAAACCGGTCAGACCAGCTGCTTGCGGATCACCGGGAAATAGCGGTCGCCGTCGCCGGCCGCGATCGCGCGTTCGAAGAGCTCGGCGACGGCCGCCGCCCCGGGCGCCGCGACCCCATGCTCGGCGGCGAGGTCCAAGGCGTAGGACAGGTCCTTGGCGGCGTAGCTCACCGAGAACGCCTGGTCCGGATAGTCTTGCGGTAAGAGGCTCTTCTTGCCGTGATTGCGCAACGCAAAACTATCCCCCGAGCCCTTCGACAGGGTGTCCAGCAGGACCGCGCCCGCGACCCCGGCGCGCTCGGCGAGCGTAATCGCCCCGGCGAGCGCGGCGACGGTCTGGAACAGCACCATGTTGTTCAGGATCTTCAC
>CAXMQD010000478.1:0-2820 GCA_964194965.1 uncultured Acidimicrobiia bacterium
AGGCGAAAACTGTCATCCTCCGGCGACGCCTTGAGCGCGTCGCGGCTGTACCAGTCGGCGGCGGCCAGCTCGTCTTCGTTGACCCGAAGCGGCCGGTTGCGGCAGGTCGCGTGGAAGCCCAGCATCAGCGAGGCCGGAAACGGCCAGGGCTGGGAGGAGTGGTAGCGGATCTCGTCGAGTTCGAGTCCGACCTCCTCCATGACTTCGCGCGCGACCGCTTCCTCTAGGCTCTCGCCGGGCTCGACGAAGCCGGCGAGGGTCGAGTGCATGCCGTTGGCCCAAATCTGCTGGCGCCCGAGCACGCAGTGCTCGCCGTCGTGGATCAGCATGATCACCGCCGGGTCGGTGCGTGGAAAGTGCTGGGTTTCGCAGTCGGCGTCGCGGCAGCGGCGCAGGTGGCCGCCCTGGGCGCTGGTTGTGGCCTCGCCGCAGACTCCGCAGAAGCGGTGCCGTTGGTGCCAATGGATCAGGCCGCGGGCGTAGGCCAAGATCGCGCCCTCGCTGCGTTCGACCAACGGCCCGACCGCGCGCAGGTCCAGAAACACGCCCAGCGGCGCGCCGCCATCGGCCAGTTCGGGCGCGGTTTCCGGGTCCTCGATGGCCGAGAGATCGAGGGCGAAAAAGGCGGTCTCGCCGGCTAGGCCCAGGAACACGTTCTCGCTGGCCTGAGTTTGGAGCGCGCGCGCCGCCGCGCCATCGAGCCAGACCGCCCGCGGGTCCTGGTTGCCCCGGATCAGGTTGCGCGCGCGCCAGACCGGCACGAAGCGGCTCGCCGGATCGGCCAGGCGCGCGGCAAGCCAATCCCCGTCCCGGCGCAGATGGTCCGCCCGGTCCAGGCGCATGCCGCTGTAAAAGTTGCCTTTCGGCCTTGCCTCGTTCATGGCCCGGAAGGTCGCACAGCCATGGGGTCGGGCGCAATCGGGAGCGGACCAGCCGGTCGCGGGAATCCACCATTTCTTGCCCCGGGGTTTTGTCCTGAGGCCTTGCCCTGGGGGGTGGGAAAGCTGATATAGTTGGGTCGGGAGGTTGGCTGCGGACGGTTCGCTCGCCAACCCGGTCAGATCCGGAAGGAAGCAGCCGTAACGAGATTGGTCCGGGTCGCCGGTTCAGCCTCCCACCTTACCGAATTGCCGATAACGCCGGGCGCCTTCGATGACGGACTCCGCCGCCAGCGACCCCAAGACCCCGGATATCGGGAACCCCGAGTCCCCCGGGTCCCAGTCCCCTGACTCCGGTTCCGGCGGATCCAAGTCTGAAGCCTATCGGGTGCTGGCGCGCAAGTACCGCCCGGCCCGCTTCGCCGACCTGATTGGCCAAGAGGCGGCGGTGCGCACGCTGACCAATGCGATCGAGAGCGGACGCATGGCCCAGGCGTTCGTGCTCACCGGCGTGCGCGGGGTCGGCAAGACCACAACGGCTCGGATCATCGCCCGCGCGCTCAATTGCATCGGCCCCGATGGCACCGGCGGTCCGACGCCGGAGCCTTGCGGGGTCTGCGACAACTGCGTCGCCATCGCCGAGGACCGCCACGTCGATGTGCTCGAAATGGACGCCGCCAGCCGCACCGGCATCGACGACATTCGCGAGCTGATCGAGGGCGTGCGCTACCGCCCGGTCCAGGCGCGCCGCAAGGTCTACATCATCGACGAAGTGCACATGCTCTCGCGCCAGGCCTTCAACGGTCTGCTCAAGACACTGGAGGAGCCGCCGGAGCACGTGGTCTTCATCTTCGCCACCACCGAGGCGCGCAAGATTCCAGTGACCGTGCTGTCGCGCTGCCAGCGCTTCGACTTGCGCCGGCTCGATCGGGACGAGCTGGCCAGCCACTTCGCGCGCATCGCCGAGGCCGAAGGCATCGCCATCGACGGCGAAGCCCTGGCCATGATCGCGCGCGCCGCCGACGGCTCGGTACGCGACGGGCTGTCCCTGCTCGACCAGGCGATTGCGCTTCAGGGCGGCCACGGAGATGGTGAGGGAAGTGGCGCCGCGGTCGGCGCCGAATCGGTGCGTGCCATGCTCGGCCTCGCCGACAGGGCCCAGGTCTTCGACCTCCTGGAGGCGGTGCTGCGCGGCCACGCGCCGGAGGCGCTGGAGATTCTGGCCGCGCTCTACGAGTCCGGCGCCGATCCGGCGGTGGTGCTCCAGGATCTGCTCGAGGCGAGCCACTTGGTGACCCGCGGCAAGCTGGTGCCCGAGACCTTCGAGGGCGCCGGCGTGCCCGAGACCGAGCGGGTGCGTGGCCGCGCCCTGGCCGAGGCGCTGTCCCTGCCTGATCTGGCGCGCGCCTGGCAAGTGCTGCTCAAGGGTCTGGGTGAGGCCCGCGCCGCGCCGGTGCCCTTGCAGGCGGCCGAGATGGTGCTGATTCGCCTGGCCCACGCCAGCCAGCTGCCGAACCCGGCCGAGCTGGTCGCCCGGCTGCAAAACAGCGCTGCCACGCCTCCCGCCGCAGCGGCAGCGGCCGCGCCCGCCCGCGTCCCAGCCCCCGCCCCCGCCCCCGCCCCCGCCCCCGCCCCAGCCCCAGTGGCCACGGCGCCGGCCCCACCCGCGGGCAAAGGTGGTGGCGGCGCACCGCGTGCCCAGGCCGAGGTGTTGGCCGCGAGTCCGGCCGCGGCCGCCCCCGAACTCTTGGCCGAGGCGCCGCCCGAACTCCTGGCCGAGACTCAACCCGAACCTGCCGCCGAAGGGGCACAAGACCCGGGCCTTGAGAGTTTCGAGGCGGTGGTGGCGTTGGTGCGGGCTCAGCGGGAGACCATTCTGGCCAATCACCTAGAGCGCGACCTGCATTTGGTGCATTTCGAGCCGGGCCGCATCGAATTCCGC
>CAXMQD010000479.1:0-5638 GCA_964194965.1 uncultured Acidimicrobiia bacterium
GCCGGGGCGGCCCCCGGTGACCGCGGCCATGGAGGAGACGTTGACGATCGCCCCGCCGGCGCCGCCGCGCGCGGTCGACATGCGGCGTACCGCCTCGCGGCAACATAACATCGTGCCGATCACGTTGACCGCCATCAGGCGCGCGAGCGTACCGGCCTCGAAGTCCACGACCCGGATCTTGTTGGGGCTGATGCCGGCGCTGTTGACCAGCCCGGTGAGCGGGCCCAATTCCTTCTCGACCGCATCGAAGAGCGCGACCACGCCGGCTTCCTCGGCGACGTCGGCGGCGAAGGCGGCCGCCTTGCCGCCGCCGCCGGTGAGCTCCGCCACCAGGGCCTCGGCGGTATCTTGGCGGGCCCGGTAATTGACCGCGACCCGGTAGCCCGCCGCCGCGGCCAGGCGTGCGGCCGCGGCGCCGATGCCGCGCCCGCCGCCGGTGATCAGAAGTGTTCCGGTCATAGCTCCATCCATTTCAGTGGGTCGAGAAACGCAATTGGCGCGATCTTACCGCCGTTACGCCGTCTGAAAATGTGGAATATTTTGCGAGGGTGTGCCGCTAAGTTCGCGCGGGCCGTCTGGGGGCGCCATGGCGGGCTTGGCGGCATTGTGAATAACTCTGTGGAAACAATGGGATATCTTTTTCCCGATCGTCGTTGCCCGGGCCCTGGGCGGTTGTTATGACAGGGCGGCGCGGAAAACCGAGGATCACCCATAGTATGGCCGAGAGCGGACCGTTACGCGAACTGCCCCCGGGCGCCAAGCCCGGCGCCGCCTCCCAAGCCGGGCGCCAGACCGCGCCCCAAACCGGACCCACGACCGGCATCCTGCCGATCCAGGTGCTGCGCGAGCTGCTGCGCGTGGGCGAGATCGTCACCACCACGCCGCCGACCGCCAACCAACTCCAACCCGCCAGTCTGGATTTGCGCTTGGGCGCCAAGGCGCACCGGGTGCGCGCCGGCTTCCTGCCCGGCCACCGCCGCCGGGTCGCCGAGGCCGCCGCCGAATTCAGTCTGCACGAGATCGACTTGACCGGGGGCGCGGTGCTCGAGACCGGCTGCGTCTACATCGTCGAACTGCAGGAGAGTCTGGCGCTGAGCCCGGCGCTGGCCGGCTGGGCCAATCCCAAGTCCTCGATCGGCCGGTTGGATGTTTTCGTGCGCCTCATCGTCGACCGCGCCACCGAGTTCGACCGCGTGCCGGCCGGCTACAAGGGCCCGCTCTTTGCCGAGATCTCGCCCCAGACCTTCCCGGTCCTGGTGCGCCAGGGTTCGCGCCTCAACCAGCTGCGCCTGGGCCGCGGCTCGCCGACACCCAACGACGCCGCCCTGCGCGCGGTCCACGCCGAGATCGGCCTGGTCGGCGAGGCGCCCAGTGGGGCTCCGGGTGGGGCTCCGGGCGGCGCGCCGGGTGAAGGCCCCGGGGCGACGCCGGTCCGCAAGGCGACCCTGGATCTGACCATCGACCTCTCCGGCGATCCGGCGAGTGGCCCCGGAGCCGGCCTCGGGAGCGGCCCCGGGGCTGGACTGGTCGGGTTCCGCGCCCGGCGCCACACGGCGCTGATCGACGTCGACCGGGTCGGCGCCTACGAGCCGGCGGCGTTCTGGGACCCGCTGCCGGCCGACCCGGCGCGGCGCCTGATTCTCGACCCCAACGAATTCTATATCCTGCGCTCGCGCGAGCCGGTCAAGGTGCCGCCGGACTACGCCGCGGAGATGGTCGCCTACGACACCCAGATCGGCGAGTTTCGCGCCCACTACGCCGGCTTCTTCGATCCCGGCTTCGGCTACCGGGCCGCGGACGGTTCCCGCGACAATCAGGGCACCCGCGCGGTGCTCGAGGTGCGCTCCCACAAGGTGCCGTTCATCCTCGAACACGGCCAGATCGTCGGCCGCCTGGTCTACGAGCGCATGGCGGGCGCGCCCGACGAGCTCTACGGCGCCGGCATGGGTTCTTCGTACCAAGCCCAGGGCCTTAAGCTGAGCAAACATTTCAAGGCGTTTTCACCCTAGCGTGGGGGACTGGGGGGACTGGGGGGCCGATGCGCGAACCCGAGACCATGCCTCGGCCGAAAGGCACCTCATCACCGCTTCTTGATATCAGTTGTTTGCCGTGCGCAAGTCCCTGCGGCGGCGAACGATCTCGGCGAGGCTTCCGGGAGGTAGGGCGAAATATTTCCGGCGCACCCCAGGCCCGGCGCGGCAGAGGCTAATGGGCCTGCTGGCGCAATCTATACCGCTCGCCATCGAATTCACCAAAGAGCCCGTCGGTAAACGGGTGAACGATTTTCCGCGGCACCTCGGCGGGCGCCAGGTTCTGCTCCGCGACGTAGGTCGTATGAGCCGCTTCATTCACCAGCACGTGATACCAGGGTTCGTCCCTCGGGGGGCGGGAGCGCGCCACTTGCTGGTACCACTCGTCCGTCCCCTGAAAGGTCGGATCGACATCGAAAACGACCCCGACGTAGTCGAACAGCCTGTGGTGAATGATCTGCCCGACCTGGAATTTGGCTTCGTGTTCCGACATGGCGATCACCGATCTCGCATCAGGGGTTATTTGACGGCGGCGCAAATCCCGGCGGCCTAAATCCCGGCGGGGGCGGTTCCGCTGGGGGCGGTTGCGGCGGTTGGTCGGGGAAAGGCAGGGGCGGAACGCCAGGGACTGGTTCCGGGGGCGGCTCCGGCGGTGGCTTGGGTATCTGGGCTTCGACCATCACCGGCGACGCCTCGATCTGTTTTATCCCGTCCTCGAACGTCTCTCCCTGTCATATGGGGACAGTCATCCGAGTCGCACGAGGGATAGTACATGTTTTTCCGCGACTGGCGACGCCCGTTGCGAGAAATCTCCCGCTTAGCTTCTTCTCTCCCCCGCCCCAAGGTTTGACAAGCCTCCGCTCCCGCACCGAAGATGCGCGTTCGAGCCCGTCCGGCGCAGTGGGACCGGTCATCAGGGAGCGCAACAGATGGCGAAAGATTCCGAGGGCGGCGGCGAAAAACGCGCCTTCAAACCGGTCTCCGGCAACGTCATGCCGCGGTTCTCCGGGATCGCGACCTTCATGCGGCTGCCCCACATCGCCGACCCCGCCGAGGCGGAGATCGGGCTGGTTGGTGTGCCTTGGGACGGCGGCACCACCAACCGCCCCGGCGCCCGCCATGGCCCGCGCCAAATTCGCGATATGTCCACCATGACCCGCAGCATCCATCACGTGAGCGGCATCAAGCCCTTCGATCTATGCCGCTGCGCCGATCTGGGCGACGTCGCGGTCAACCCGATCGACCTGATGGATACGCTCCAACGCATAGAGGACTTCTTCGCCCGCGTCCACGCGGGCGGCACGGTCCCGCTGTCGGCCGGCGGCGATCACTTGATCACGCTGCCGATCATGCGCGCCATCGCCGACAAGAATCGGCCCCTCGGCATGGTCCACTTCGACGCCCATACCGACACCTGGGACAAGTATTTCGGCGAGAACCCCTACACCCACGGCACCCCCTTCCGCCGCGCCATCGAGGAGGGCCTGCTCGATCCCAAGCGCACCATTCAGATCGGTATCCGCGGCGCGCTCTACGGCAACGCCGACAACGACTGGGGCATAGAGCGTGGCATCCGCGTGATCACCATCGAGGAATTTTACGAGCTCGGCGTCGACGCGGTGATCGCCGAGGCGCGCCGGGTGGTGGGCGATGGCGCCACCTACGTCTCCTTCGACGTCGACGGCCTGGACCCGGTCTACGCGCCGGGCACCGGCACCCCGGAGATTGGCGGCTATTCGACCTTCGAGGCCCAGCGCATGCTGCGCGGGTTAGCCGGGCTGAACCTGGTCGGCGGCGACGTGGTCGAGGTCGCCCCGCCCTTCGACCCAAGCGGCAATACCGCCATCGTCGGCGCCACCATGATGTTCGAGATCCTCTGCGTCCTGGCCGACGCCGTCGCCCGCCGCCGGGACGGCTAGAACAGGTTCCGCTGCCGCGGCGCGCGCATCGGTCCGCTGGCGCTAGCCCTAGCCCGGAGACGCGCGAGTCGATACAATCCCTTCCCGAAAGCTCGCGCCATCCGATAGGGGAGGTCGCGGCATGGAGCGGCGGCTGGCCGCGATCCTTGCGGCTGACATGGTGGGCTACAGCCGATTGATGTCGGCGGACGAGGCCGGCACGTTGACGCGCCTGCAGGCCCATCTCGCTGAGGTGATCGAGCCTGGAATTGCCGAGTACCGGGGGCGCATCGTCAAGACCACCGGCGACGGCCTGCTCGCCGAGTTCCCGAGTGTGGTCGACGCCGTGCGCTGCGCGGTCAACATCCAATTGGCTGCGGCGGATCGCGAGGCCGAGATGCCCGCGGAGACGCGAATCGCCTACCGCGTGGGCCTCAACCTCGGCGACATCATCGGTGAGGGCGACGATATCTTTGGCGACGGCGTCAACATCGCCGCCCGATTGGAAGGCCTGGCGGAGCCCGGCGGCATCTGCGTTTCGCGCACGGTGTTCAACCAGGTCAAGGGCAAGGTCGCCTCGGGCTTCGAGGACCTCGGCGAACACCAGGTCAAGAACATCCCCGGACCGATCCACGTGTACCGGGTCCAGATGGCGCCGGAAGCCGCCGGCGCGGTATCCGCGAAGGCCCAGCGGCCGGTAACATGGAAATGGATCGGGGCCGCGGGCGTCGCGGCGCTGCTCGCGGCCGCCACCGGGCTTGGGTTCTGGTTCGAGCCCTGGCGCGAGCGGGTCGAGCCGGCCGCGGTCGAACGCATGGCCTTTCCGCTTCCGGACAAGCCCTCGATCGCGGTGCTGCCGTTCACCAACATGAGCGACGATCCGGCCCAGGAATACTTCGCCGACGGCATGACCGAGGATCTGATCACCGATCTGTCCAAAGTTTCCGGGCTATTCGTCATCGCCCGCAACTCGGTCTTTGCCTACAAAGGCAAGGCGCACGATGTCAGGAAGGTGGCCGAGGAATTGGGCATCCGCTACGTGCTCGAAGGCAGCGTGCGCAAGGTCGGGGATCAGGTACGCATCAACGCCCAGCTGATCGACGCCACCACCGGCGGGCATCTCTGGGCGGAACGATACGACGGATCTCTCACCGACATTTTCGGCTTGCAAGACCAAGTCACTCGCAAGATCGTCGCGGTCCTAGCGGTGCAGTTGACCGCGGGCGAGCAGCAGCAGGTCGCCCGCAAAGAGACCGAGGTCCCCGAAGCCTACGACGCCTTCCTGCAAGGTTGGCAGCATTACCTTCGCCAGAATCCGGAGAATTTCCGCACGGCCATTTCGTATTTCGAGAAGGCGGTCGAGCTTGATCCCGAATACGCTCGCGCCTATGCCGCGCTGGCCGCGACCTACATGCAAGTCTCGAAGAGATTCTGGCACACCAAGGTGGGATTGCGATATCTGCATGATCCCCAGTTCTTGGCAGAGGAATTTCTCCAGAAGGCTCTTCTGGACCCGACTCCGCTTGCGCACCAGGTCGCCGCTGGCATGTTGTCACAACAGGGCCGGCACGAGGAGGCCATAGCCGAGGCGGAGCGCGCCATCTCCATCGATCCCAACGACGCCGACGGTTACATTGCCTTGGCTGGTGCCCTGAGCTTGGCGGGCCGGCCTGAAGAAGCGCACCAATTGGTCCAACAGGCCATGCGGCT